>JAMOLY010000226.1 GCA_027068835.1 Thiomicrorhabdus sp.
TGAATGGGCACTCTTTTGTTAGAGGGGGCTATGTAAGTCGTAGGGGCTTCTTTATCAAGCGTGCTGAGTTGTTCAAAATTGAGGCGAGACTTGAGTAAACTCAGTAGATCCAACTTGCCTAAATCACTCCATTTTTGAATATGGGTTAAATAGGGCGCACACCACTGGTCAAAATTTTCGATTAATTGTGATTCTGAAAACCCTTGGTATTCGGGTAGATATTGGGCTAACCAGCGTACACGATTCAGCCAGTCAAGCGATTTTTCCGTCCATGGAAGGTATTGTAGTTTTGAGGCTTTAAGCGTTTGGATGACGCAGGTTTGGATTTGGTGTGGACTAAGGGTTTTAATCATTCTCTCTTGTAAAATAATAGCCCCCAGTTTTTGGGTTTCAGTGCCTTGAATGCGTTGTTTTTTGGCATCAAAGGCAATCTGCTGGTGTTCGGTGATTTGATCGCCAAACAGAGCTTTAACTTCGGAAAGTGTAATGGCGCACGCCATAAATGCTTGCCCTTCGCGGCGCTGACCATCAAGGTGTGCGACCACCAGCCAAGGGGCTTGAGTGAGAGGGTCATGCTCTTTTAAAAACGTGCCTTTTCCATTGCTCAGTTGATAACGATGGTCAAGATGTGAACGACGTTTTGCAATGCGATCAGGGTAGGCCAATGCCACCAATTGACCTACCGTGCAAGTATTTGCGGAAGGGGGGGGGAGAATTTTTGAATTTGATATTTCACGCGTCATTTTAAGCAAGCGCTTATGCCATTTAGCACTGTTTTTAAGCGCTTCTTTGGCAACAGAGGGGAGTATGGACGTGGTATTAATGGCATGTTGCGGTTTTTTTCGATAGAGTGTCAAGGCTTGAAGGCGATCTTCGATATCAATACTGTGACTGCCATCACGACGATTTTTAAAGAGGTCTCGCTCACTCAAGATGGCGGCTAAATTACACGCCATAGACTGTATGTTGGCTGAGGCACTTAACAGCATATTCGCCAGTCGAGCGGAGAGACCGAGTTGGGTTGCCAAGCGGCCTTTTGGGGTAATATTGCCTTTGGCATTTAAAAACCCTAATTGCACCAGTAACTGTTTAGAAATTTCATAATGCGCTTTGGGCGGGGGCGTAAGCCAGCGTAAGTTATAAGGAGAGCTTTCTCCCCACATGGCGACTTCTAAGGTTAAATCACTTAAGTCAGAGGTGAGCATCGCTTCGGCTTCAAAGTCTGGTTTTTGGTGTTGTTCGGACTCTGTCCACAAGCAGTACGCATGACCTTCTGATAAACGTCCCGCTCTTCCCGAACGTTGCTTGGCGGAGGCTTTGGATATTTTCTGTGTCACCATTCGGGTCATGCCACTGCTGGAATCGTAAAGGGCTTTTCGTACCAAGCCGCTGTCAATCACACAATCAATGCCTTCAATGGTCAGGCTGGTTTCGGCAATGTTGGTGGCAAAAATCATTTTTCGACGGCCTTGGGTGTCTTTTTTGAGTACAGTACTTTGCGCTTCTGCCGATAAGCCGCCATAAAGTGGCAGTAATGCAAATTGCTGTTGATCGAGAAACTCAGAGGCATGGCGAATCGCCGTCATAATCTCTTTTTGTCCCGGTAAAAAAATTAAACAATCTTGGGTGTGATCTTGGATCACGTTACGCAAGAGGGGCATCAGTGTTTTATAAGGTTCGCCATAGGCATGATGGTCAATGGGGTTAGGTAAGTAGTGACGGTGTACAGGAAAGCTACGACCGGGGCACTGTATAACAGGTGCCGGTGCTAAAAAGGTACTCAGCGCATCACTTTCGAGTGTGGCGGACATCAGCAGGATTTTTAAATCCTCTCGTAACTCAGTTTGGCACTCTAAGCTCAATGCCAGAGCCAAGTCTGCTTCCAACGCACGTTCATGAAATTCATCAAAAATAATGAGCCCAACGCCAGCAAGTTCAGGGTCCTGTTGTATGCGCCGAACCAGTACCCCTTCGGTCATGATCTCTAACTGTGTGTGCGAAGATGTTTTGCGATCATTACGCACTTGATACCCTACACGCTGGCCTATTTTTTCACCTAACTGAGCGGATAAAAATCCCGCTAAGGTTCTTACCGCAAGACGACGAGGTTCCAGTAAAATGATTTTTTGCCCTTTCAACCAAGGAGCGTTTAGCAGGTTCAGGGGGACTTGAGTGGATTTTCCCGCTCCTGGTTCGGCTTGTAATATCACGCGATTATGTTGTGCAAGGCTCGCTTGAATGTTTGGCAGCAGTGCTTGAATAGGCAGGGTAGATGTTGGCATGTTGGTTATTATAAAGATCTTTTAATTCTTGATGAGGTAAATGATAGGGGGGTATTTTTATAAACTGATATTTGAAACCGATCTTCTTTGGTTTCCTGTTAATATATTAGGGGTTCACAACGAATAAAAATAGGAGTGTTAAATATGGCGTTAGATCAACTCGAAGCGTTTTTAAAAAAAATGGAATCTGACCCTGAACTTAAAGATGAGGTGTTGGTAAAAACAACGGCAGACGATGTGGCGCGAGTTGCATTAAAGCTTGGTTTTGAATTTTCAGGTGATGAATTGTTAAGGATGTCAGGTAAAAAGTTTGGCAAGGTTACGGTTCAAAAAACTCAGCTTCCTGGTGAGTATCATTAAACGCATGTTGAGCGTGCAGTACGTGAATGGGGTTAAAATTATCCCTGAACGTGGTGCAGACGTAGCGAGTTTGGCAAAAGAATTTGGGGTGATTGGTTATCCAATGGTCTTTGTGGTGCTTAATAAACAGGCGGGGGTTGAGATACGATGGATTCGTAAAACCAGCCGTGTTTCATCTCAATAATTTATTGAACAAATCCAACGATCGCTGCTTTAATTTGGCTTTTTTATCCGTGCATCCTTTCGTGCAAAGGTCTCGCGTTGTATTATATGGCGCATAAAATTCGTTTAATGAAATAAAAGTTGTAATTATTATGAAAGAGCAGGTAAAACAAATACATTTTGTCGGCATTGGCGGCGTTGGAATGGCTGGAATTGCCGAGGTATGTTTAAACCTTGGTTATGCGGTGAGTGGTTCTGATCTTAAACATAATAAAACGGTTGCTCGATTAGAGTCTTTAGGGTGTTTGATTCAGTTAGGGCATGAAGCATTGCATGTAAAACTGACGGATGTGGTGGTGGTTTCCACGGCCATCGGAAAGGAAAATCTTGAGGTAAACTGGGCAAAAGAGGCGCGGGTTCCCGTGATTCCTCGTGCAGAAATGTTGGCTGAGTTGATGCGAATGCAGTTTGGTATTGCCATTGCAGGAACGCATGGAAAAACTACCACTACCAGTTTAGCGGCGGCCATTTTAACGCAAGGTGGAATGGATCCTACTTTTGTCATTGGTGGCAAGCTAAATCAGGTGGGAGCCAATGCACGACTCGGTACTAGTCGTTATCTATTGGCCGAAGCGGATGAGTCGGACGCCTCGTTCTTACACCTTTCGCCAATGATGTCGGTGGTAACCAATATTGATGAAGATCATATGGAAACCTATCAGGGGGATTATCAAAATTTAGAAAATACCTTTGTGGAGTTTATTCACCGTTTGCCTTTTTATGGCGAGGTTATCGTGTGCATTGATGATGATAATATACGCACGATGCTTCCAAGGCTTGCACGCAAGTTTAGTACCTATGGTTTTAATGAAGAAGCCGATGTTCGAGCCATTAATGTTGAGGCCAGAGGGTTGCAAATGCGCTTTCAGGTTTTGGTGGGGCGCGAACAAAGTTTTGATGTGGTATTAAATATTCCTGGACACCATAATGTATTGAATGCATTGGCCGCCATTAGCATTGCATTAAAACTGGACGTTTCAGTTGAGGCCATTCAACAATCCTTACTGGAGTTTGGTGGGGTTGGGCGACGCTTTGAGGTTTATCCAAATCGTAAAATAGGCCATGCAAATGTAACATTGGTGGATGATTATGGTCACCACCCGACCGAGCTAACGGCGACCATTAAAACTGCAAAAGACGCTTTTCCAAATCAGCGTGTGGTGTTGGTGTTTCAACCGCATCGTTACAGTCGAACCCGAGATTTGTTTGATGAATTTGTAAAGGCACTGCTTATGACCGACTTAGTGGTGTTAAAAGAAGTGTATTCGGCGGGTGAAGCGCATTTACCAAATTTTGATTCAAAAGCGTTGTTGCAAGCATTAAGGGTACGTGGAGGGGTTGGTTTTTTTGCAGAAGATTTAGCGCAATTGAATGTCATTACCGAAGAAGTATTACAGGATGATGATGTGTTATTGGTTATGGGAGCAGGAGACATTGGTCAAGTTGCAAAACAGTGGCAAGACGACTGATCAAACGACTGAGAAGAGGGCGTAGAATACATGATTTTTGGTAAGGTTGCAGTCTTGATGGGTGGTCAGGCTGCGGAAAGAGAAGTCTCTTTAAACAGTGGTCAAGCGGTAACACGTGCATTAAAAAATCAAGGTATTGATGCAACCGCGGTGGACGTAAGCACCTTGCATGATTTAATTGAGGTGGCAAAACACTACGATCGTGCCTTTATTGCCTTGCACGGTCGCTGGGGTGAAGACGGTGTGGTTCAGGCCATATTGGACGATCTAAAACTTCCTTATACGGGAAGTGGTGTCGCGGCTTCTGCAATTGCGATGGATAAATTAAGAACCAAGTGGCTTTGGTTGGGTGCAGGGCTTAATACACCAAAGTTTATTTGGGTTTCTGAGCAAGCCCCTTTGAATGTGGAAACTTTTTCTATTCCTTTTCCCGTTATTGTAAAACCATCACGCGAAGGTTCCAGTATTGGTATGCGTAAGGTGAGTTGCCTTTCAGAGCTGAGTGATGCAGTGGCGTATGCTCAAAAGTATGACTCTGACGTTTTAGTTGAACAGTGGATTACAGGGCGAGAGTTCACGGGGGCGGTGCTAAAAGGTGATGCTTTGCCCTTGATTGAGTTGAAAACCTCGCATGACTTTTATGATTTTGATGCAAAGTATTGTTCAAATGATACACAATATTTGTGTCCGTGTGGCTTGGAGTCTAAGCTTGAAAGTACCCTTAAAACGTTGGTGTTAACAGCGTTTAATGTAATTGGCGCACAGGGTTGGGGGCGAGTAGACTTTATGTTGGATGATCAAAATAGACCGTGGTTGATTGAACTCAATACGGTGCCAGGAATGACCGACCATAGCTTAGTGCCAATGGCGGCTCAAGCCGCGGGGCACTCTTTTGAACAACTTGTGGTTGAAATATTACAGTCAATTGAAGATATGCAATGAAAAATCGAACGTTTATACAATGTGCTTTACAGAGCCCTAGCCTTTGGAGAGCGAGTGATTAAACGGGGTGGACTGGCTCTTTTGGTGGTTGTTTTATTAAGCGCTTGGGGCATCTCTTGGCTGTTTAGTAATAAAGCGTCCCCACTTTTTAAGCCGATTGAGCATTATGAATTGGCAGGTGAATTGCATTTTCTTCAGCCAGAAGCCGTCGATCAGGTTTTGAACCACTATTTTGGCTCCTCTTTTTGGCAAGTAAATTTGGATGAAATTCAATCTGATTTAGTGCGTTTAGAGTGGGTAAGTCAAGCGGTGGTAAAGCGTCAATGGCCAAACCGATTGTATGTGTCCATTGAAGAGCAAAAACCTGTGGCACGTTGGGGAGGTTTTGGGTTAATTAATCAAGCTGGCGAGGTGTTTTTTCCTCAAGAGCGTGGTGAATTTAAGGATCTTGTTTTGCTGAAAGGCGAAGAGATTGATACGAAAAAGATGTTAAGTGCGCTTGTGGTTTTTCAAGCTCAATTAAGTGCGCTTGAGTTTACGATTGTCTCTCTAAAGCATCAGCTAGATGGTGTTTGGTGGATAAGATTACTCAATGGGTCTGAAATTATTTTGGATTCTAAAGAGGACGAACATAAATTAGAGACTTTTATTGCCGCTTACCCTCAGCTTGCAAAGACACTGAGAAAGTCTGCACAAGTATATGATTTACGATATAGTAACGGTTTTATTGTGGGGGAATCACAATAAAAATCGGAATAATTAAACAAGGTAATACAGAGTATGGCGCGAAAACAGCAAGCTTCTAATATGGTCGTTGGGTTGGACATTGGAACCTCAAAGATTGCTGCGATTATAGGAAAAATAAAACCGAACGGTGAAATTGAAGTCGTTGGCATGGGTACACACCCTTCAAAAGGTTTAAAGAAAGGTGTGGTGGTTAATATTGATGCAACGGTTGAATCGATTCAACACGCCATTGATGAAGCCGAGAGAATGTCAGGTTTTACGGTAAGTTCTGTGTATGTTGGGATTGCGGGCAGCCATATTAAAAGCTTTAATTCCAATGGCATGGTGGCCATTCGAAACCAAGACGTGCAACCCGATGACATTGATCGAGTGATGGAAGCCGCGCAAACCATTGCTATTCCAGGTGGCGAGCGTGTTTTACATATACTGTCACAAGAGTATATTATTGATAATCAAGGTGGCATTCGAGAGCCAATCGGTATGTCGGGTGTACGGCTTGAAGCCAAAGTGCACATGGTTACAGGATCGGTAAGTGCGGCACAAAATATTATCAAATGTGTTGAACGATGTCATTTAGGGGTTGCAGACATTATTCTTGAGCAGTTGGCCTCTAGCGAATCGGTCTTATCAGAAGATGAAAAAGAGCTGGGCGTTTGCTTGGTGGATATTGGCGGTGGAACCACTGATATTGCGGTTTTTCAGAACGGAGCCATTCGACATACCGCCGTAATTTCTGTGGCAGGAGATCAGGTTACGAATGACATTGCGGTTGCATTTAGAACGCCAACCC
>JAMOLY010000227.1 GCA_027068835.1 Thiomicrorhabdus sp.
CGCGCAATTGATTATGTTTACCATTGAAGAAAAAATCTTACCCGCAGCTGTTGTCAATCAAGAGTTGCAAGAAAAAGTTTCATCTATCCAAACCGACACAGGCAGCAAACCAGGGCGCAAAGTGCAATCGGATATGAAACAAGAAATCTTATTTGAGCTGCTACCACAGGCGTTTACTAAACTGAAAAAAATGGGTGCTTATATTGATGATGAGTTGAACTTGTTGGTCGTGGATTCTGCCAGTCAAAACCCCGCTGAAAACTTGGTTTCACAACTGCGCCAAACCTTAGGTTCTTTTAAGGCCGAAGCTTTTGGTGAATCATCTGGTATGGCAACGGTATTGACCAAGTGGGTAACTGATGGGCATGCTGAGGGTGGATTTGAGTTCGGGTCGAGTATTGTTTTGGAAACTTTAGATGAAGCCAAGAGTGTTATTCGTGCTAAAAATGTTAATTATCTTACCGATGAAATGAAACGCCATATTGAAAATGGTTATTTAGTCACACAAATTGGTTTAATTTTTGATGACCGTGTTGAATTTACTTTAACCCATGATTTTGCGGTTAAAAGTATTAAATTTACCGATGTTGTATTGGATGAACTAGAGCATGAGTCCATCGAATCAGAAGAGCAGTTGTTGGATTCACGATTTACTTTGTTGTCTTTAGAGCTTCGTGAACTTTATAAAGCCTTGTTTCATATTTTTTCGCAAAATAACTAAATAGGAAAGGCAATGAAAAAGTGGATTAACATATTTAGTGAGTATATTCACAATTTAGAATCTGCCGATGCGGCGCACGATGCTTCACATATTGGGCGCGTAGCAGTTAATGCTGAAAAATTTGCCAAACTAGAAGGTGCTAATTTAAACATTGTTATGCCAGCGGTGTGGTTGCACGATTGTGTCAGTGTCTCAAAAAGTTCCGAGCTACGAAAAAAGGCCTCACGATTATCAGCAGAAAAAGCCCAAGAGTTATTGCGTGACTGGGGTTATCCTCAAGACAATATCGAAGCCATCAAACATGCCATTGCAGCCCACAGTTATTCTGCCAATATTACACCGGCCACATTGGAAGCAAAAATTGTTCAAGATGCAGATAGAATGGACTCCATAGGAGCGATTGGCGTAGCGCGAATGATGATGACCGGTGGCAAAATGGATTGTACTTTATACAACGAGTCCGACCCTTTTTGTATTGAGCGCCAACCAGAAGATAGAAAATGGACAGTGGATCATTTTTATGCCAAATTGCTTAAACTTAATTCAGGTTTTCACACACAAGCGGCGCAAGACGAAGCACAAAGGCGCCATGATTATATGCTTAATTTCTTGA
>JAMOLY010000228.1 GCA_027068835.1 Thiomicrorhabdus sp.
CATCTGGTGGTTACTTTATTATTTCAGCGGCCGATGAAATTTATGCAAATCCTTCGAGTTTAGTCGGTTCTATTGGCGTGCGTATGCAAAGTTTTGGTGTGGTTGAAGCAATGAAAAAACTCGGCATTGAGAATCGTGAACTAACGGCGGGTGAAAATAAAGCAATTCTTGACCCATTCACTGCGCGCAAACCAGAAGATGAAGCGTTTGTTAAAGCGTTATTAGCAACCACGCATAAGCATTTTATCGATGCGGTTAAAGCAGGTCGTGGCGATAGGTTGAAAGATAACCCTGATATTTTCAGTGGCTTATTTTGGACAGGTGAAGATGCTAAAGCGCTTGGTTTAATAGATGGTTTTGGTAGCCCTGCTTATGTTGCGCGCGAGATCTTCAAAGCTGAGACTATGGTCAATTTCAGCCCCAAGAAAGATATTTTTGAGCGATTGAGTAATCGTATCGGTGCATCTGTTACTCAGTTATTACTGGAATCAAGTAATTCACCTGCACCTGTTTTAATGAAATAGAGTAAGTTGTTGATAATTATTAGGCTCAAACTGTGGGTAGGTTGGCTTCGTGACTCAGCCAGCCCAACCTATGTAACTGAAAAGGGTTTAAAGAGGCTTTTTTATCTCCCACCTCCCCCTATTTTCGACGATTTGTATTTAAAAGCTTACGGGAATGACGAGATTTATGTACAAATCGTCGAAAATAGGGGGAGGTGGAAGTATAAAAATACTTATTTTCCCGTCAAAATAGCCTTTGCATGAGCAAGCATATCAGCCAAAGAATTTTCTTTAACCGTTTGCATCAATTCTTTCACATCAAACTTATGGTGGCGCTCGTAGGCAACGCCTAGTTGTTGCATATCTGCCAAGCCTGACTCGCGCGCATGATCTACAAAGCCTTTGTTCTTCCAGAAGAATGCGCCCGGCATTGTTGTTGGGATCACTAGCGCGTAGAAAATGATACGACCTAGGTATGCCATTGTGATAAGTGATGCAGTGAGGATTATGCCAATGAATACGCCCATGCCACCTGTTAGTCCAGTACCACTAATAATGAGTGTTAGGATTATGTTTATCGCTAACAAAGCATTTCTTAACCAGTAGGTTTTACCAAATGTTGTTGATAGCTCGTAGTGCGCGGCTTGCCCTTCGCCCGAACCTTTTTTAAGGTCTCGTGCGTGGAAGACTAGGCCAACTGCTTCAATGATTAAGCCTAGTGCTGCGATAGAGGCAAAAGCTTTGATAAGATCAGCGCTGTTATCAATAAATAGTGAGCTGACAATAGCAACTAATAAACTACCAAGGCTTAACATTGAGCCATAAA
>JAMOLY010000229.1 GCA_027068835.1 Thiomicrorhabdus sp.
CGGCCATGCCAATGCAAAATCATTGAGTGACAGTTTCCCACCACCACAACCCGACAAAACGCTCTTCACGGCAGGTCGATCGAGTAATTTTGCATATGGAGACGCTTTGATTTGAGCAATAGAAATTTCACCTTTCATTGCATACTCAAGCAACATAAAAGCGTAACGATCTTGGTGATAGCGAAAAACTGTTCGCTCATTTGGTAACATCGCTATGATGTTATTTGCCAGTTGAAGTTCCATTAGGATACTCACCGTTCCTTAATAAAACCGCCAATCTTTCAAAACTTTCATCTGATTTTTGGCGCAGTTCTGCCCTTAGTACAACGAGCAAATCTCGTTGACTGTCAGATGCGACAGCGCGCATTGAATCGTGTTGATTCAAGATGAGAGTTTGAATCCGAAAACGGTTTCAAGTAATTGATTATAAGGGGTTTAATTTAAACTAACGGCGCTATACAGCAGTAAGAAGTACAGGGCTTTTAATAGTAAAATTAGATGTATTTGTTCGTTTTGAAACGACATTAAAAATCATAAACATCATTGGCTGTACTCCTTTCATTTTTCGTGTTTCATTAAAACCAAGGCGTGCGCTTGACTTGCCTTCCTATAGGAGGTCGGCACGTAAACATGCAAGAGTTTAATTGTTTCAATTAGGAAAACCTACGCGCGTGGTATTTTTACAACACATGCACTCAAGTGTTCTCTTTCATCCACTGCGCAATTTCTTGCAGCGCCAAAGTACCTTCAGGCACTACTTTTGTGATGTTTAGAAAAGCATGAATTTGGCCTGGAAAATGGCGGTGCTGAACTGCTACGCCATCAGACTTTAGTTTGTCGACATAAGATTTTCCATCATCCCATAACGGATCATAGCCACCAGTTAGCACATATGATTTTGGTAAGTTTGAAAAACTACTTGCATGAAGTGGAGAGAATTTTGGGTCATCGAAGTCATCAAAATCTGCACGATACATGTCGCGATACCATGTCATTCTATCGCGTGGCAGAATGTATGCATTATCAAGTTCTACGATAGATTTTGAGTTTAAATGCCCATCGGTTACGGGATAAATTAAAACTTGAAACGCAGGAATTGGTCCGCCTGAATTTCGAACTTGTTGAGTGACAACGGCGGCATGGCTGCCCCCTGCACTATCGCCTCCAACACCAATGTTTTTTGCATCTATTCCGAGTAACTTTGCATTTTTCACCACCCATAGATAAGCTGCAATTGCATCATCAACGCCGGCTGGGTATGGGTGTTCTGGCGCCAATCTATATTCAACCGCAATAACAATTGCGCCAGACCATGCGG
>JAMOLY010000230.1 GCA_027068835.1 Thiomicrorhabdus sp.
GTTGCTGGCGTAACACATAAAGCCGAATGCCTAACCATGATAAATATAAACCACCTAGGCCAAATGCCACCTGCATGGCCATATTATGCGGTAATAAAAAGGCCAACATAACAGGCGTAAAGTGTAGCAGTTGCAACAGATTAAAATCGCTGTTCGCGGTTAGTAGCGGTTTACTAAACAGATAAAAGGTGGGGGCGACTAAAAACAAGAGTGCGACATAATAGGGAGTATGAATAAATGATGAACCATTCCCTAAATGACCTGAATCGAGCAAAAACAAGAAGTGAGATAACTGCAAACTAGCCAAAACACTGATTAATATAATGCCCATTACTTGAGCCAATCGTTGCTCTGTATAGTTTTCAGAATGAAAATGCGTCAGCGATAGACTAATGGCATAAAAAATTGAGTAGCCAGTAAAGAGTAAGGCAATATTTTCCATTAATAAAATGTGGCCTTTGTATGAGAGTATGGTGAGAGTAAAAGATACTGGGAGTGGTCACCTATTCGGATTCAAATCAAGAACCCACTTTCCCAGCGTCTTCCAATTTCAAAATAGCCTCTTTATAAATTAAAGCCGCTTGACTGTCTTTGCCTTCGGCTTCGTAGCACTTAGCTAAGGCGTGAAAGGTTTCCACTTCGGGTCTGATTTTTAGGCTCTCTTTTAGGTAGTTTTGCCCTCGTCCCCAAAGCTGTGCAGCGCAGGCTAAACGCCCTAAGGTGAGTAACAGTACGGGGTTGTTTTCATGCCCTTTTTTTAACCATGTTTCAGCCGTTTTAAGGCGCTCTACGGCCTCGCCCTGTCCAATGCGCCCGTATTGATACACAAGGCGGTCGTCCCACTGCTTTTTAATGGCTCTCTCTATAAGACCTGATAAGGTTTTTTCTTTTCCCCATGCTAAGGATTTTTCAACGTATTCGGCTAAAATTTTGGGGTAAATCTTACGCTCAGGGCTTATTTGATTCCATAAATGCGCTAACCCTTCTTGGTCTTTCATTCGCATGATTTTGCCTGCAAAGAGTGTATCTTCTAGCTCCGCTTGTTCTGCTTTGTTCATTGCACGAAATTTTTTCAGGCGAGGCAACAATTCACTCAGTGCATCCCACGCTTCCAATCGCTGTAAGATGTGTGCCAATTCAAGCAGTACGGTGGTATTTTGAGGATCTTGTTCCAAAAGTGTTTCTAAAATAACCCGTGCCACGTCAGGATCAGATTCAGACAGTAGTCTTGCCTCGATCAAGCCGATGGTTAAGCTGTCGTCCAGATAATTTTCTCGTGCTTGTGCAAGATAACGATCACGGCGTTTATGGGCTTTTTGATTGTGTGCCATTTTTGCGGCACTTAGGTAATGCATCAGCCCATCTTCGCTTTGCTTGGCACTTTTAATCAGCTCTTTTTCAGCCTTACCCCAATCACCATATTCCAGTGCAAGCATACCTTTTGCTAATGCCGTTTCGGCTTTTTTATACTGACTTAAACGACGATTTTTACGCCAAAATTTAGGCATGTTCCATAGGAAGCTAAACAGACGAATGGCAAAATAGATTGCCATAAACAGCAACACTAATGCAACCAGCACAAAGCTAACACTGGTTTCAATCACCCAATCGCCCCACACCATGGAGATCAGTCCACTATCGTGAATAAACAGTGCGGCTAACCCTGTTCCGACTAAAAAAACGATGGCAAAAATTAATATTAAACCCATTTGAACTCCTTATGCATACCTAACACCTAACCAATCAATTTTATCTTGAAACCTTTGATGCGCCCGTTTAAACATCGGCATAATTCAAAATAGCCAGTGGTTTACGTGCTTCAAAAGTATGGGTTAAAAAGGGTTTTAATTGTGCTTTAAATTGAGCACTGCTCTGCGGAAACGTTTGGTCTATGTAGGCTTGTAAATCTTGTACAGAGCGCATTAGCAACTCTGAGGAGCTTGAAACGATCGCCCAGTCAATTCGATCCACCAATAAGAGCGCACGCTGAATCAACACATCATGCAAAATAAGCGATTCCACTTGGGTAATTTCCTGTTCAGCATCGCGTTTTTTAATACTAACCATGCTGCCTAACGTCTGTTTAAGCTGTTCCAGTGCCGAATCAATTGTTAACGGAGACTCCGTTGCAGAATCGGAAGAAATATCCCCCCCCCCCTGTCCGTCAACAGGTGCCGAATGGTTGGCACTCAAATGTGAAGAGTCCAATGCCTGAATCGCTTGTTTTAAGCCTGTGGTATCTAATTTTTTCTGTAACGACTTGGTTTGATGGCGCTCTAAATACGCCAAATCTTGCGCAATGAGTCTTTCTAAACGATCAGCCTGTTCAATTTGACTCAGTGGAATGGCACTTTTTAAAGCCAACAACTGTGTACGACTCTGTTCAACATTGCCACGCAAAAGCCATTGTGTGTTTACCTCAGTCACCCACTGCTTAACTTGAGTGGGAGCGAGTTTTTCCGTTGTAACCGCTTTTGCTTCATTCTGACTGCGTTCAGCAGATAACGCTTGTTGCGTTGATTTAAAATCAAACAGTTCCGCAAGCTTGCCTGTCACCTCTTTTAGTTGTGACTGTAAATTTGCTTCGATTTGAGCAAATGCTTGTTTGGATTCATCGGTCGGTTGCAGGGCTTTTTCTGTGGTTTCGGCTAAATCTGATGCGCTTGAAATCACTTGCTGTACTTGCTCAACCGCTTGTGCGCTCAAAACACCCAGCTTTTCTTGCAACTGAGCCATCTGTTGTTCGGTACGGTGTTGCAGTTGGTCGATATCTGCTTTCGTAATCACTGGCTGATTTTCAGGTTGTGCAAGGCTGTGTTTTATAGTGGTATTAACCGACTGATTTAACCCCTCTTGCATCGCTAATAAGCGGGCATCCACCTCGTTAATTTGAGTATCCAAACGTACTTCTAAGGCCTGATTTTGCTGAGACAGCTGAGCAACTTTAGATTGCAAATCATTAATATGCTGAACTTGCCAATCCAAATCTTTACGGGTAAAAAATACCGCTGCGGCCACGGCGATTAACAGTGTTAACCAGAAAATAAACCCTTTTGATCTTGAAAAGAGTGAAGGCTTTTTTTCTGCTTTTTTAAGGGCACTATTTTTTTGAGGGTTACTGGTGGCGTTTTTTTCTGATTTTTCAGACGTTGCGCCCTGTTTTGCACCGAACGATTTTTTATCGTTTTCAGCTTGTTTCGGTGCTTGTTTTGATGCCTCTGCTTTTTTGTTTACTTCTTCTGGGCGTTGCGCACTCTCTTTACTTTCAGTGCTTTTAGTACTCTCTGAAGCAACCTTTACATCGTTTGCTGTCTTATTTTCTTTATTTTTTGACATTTTTTTTACCTAAATTATTATCCCGAATCCCCAGATAGAAAGATGAATTAGAGTGCAAGCAATTGATGTGCATAGTGAACTCAAAAAAGACAATGACATCTATTGGTGATGCATTCTTTTTTGAGTTTACTAGGCGCGTCAAGGGTTTGCGCTGTAAACGTATTTTCCATCTGGGGATTCGGGATTATTCTTTACCATAGACGGCTTCATCGTTAAAAGCGTATCAATAATACCTGCGTTACTCTGAGATGACACCACCAAAATGGTTCCACGCCACCCTTGATCCGACATAAACGCTTTAATTCGCTCACTAAACACCACGGTTGCCACTAAAAACGACCACTTTGAATGCGTTAACTGAGCATAGTCCGCATCAAACTCTATTATATTTTTCAGTAAATTTTGAATACTTTCAATACTGGTGATTAATAAAATGGGCGCGGGAGACGCTCTAAATTTTAGCCAACTTGAGCCACAAAAAGGGGCTGCAATACGTTGGTAGACCTCAAGCGATTGAACCTTTGCCCCACGCTCTTTTAATGTCTCTTCTAATAAAGTGCGTCCACCTTGTCCTTTTACAATCAAAATAGAGGCTTGATTCACCGATTGCATAACAGGGTGTGCCAATAAACTTTCACTGTCAAATTCCGTTTTGGACAATATCGTTAGGGGCAACTGATGCGCTATCCCATACTGCTGTGTGGCGCGTCCAATGGCGTACAACGTAACGGAAGCCGCTGGCGATGTTAATGCCTTAAGATAGTCGGAATAAAAAGGACTGTTTAAAAAACCTTGCACCGCGTTTGCACTGATAAAAATGATTTTATCAATGCCTGAAGATAAGTCAATTACCGCATTTTTAAACGTACACCATTTAATTTCAATGGTCGGGCATAAAATAACCTGCCCACCCTGCTTTTGAACGGCGTTTGATAAGGCCGCCGCCTGATGCGAAGGCCGAGTATTGAGCAGTGTAAATGGCAACAAATTCGACAAATACGTTACCCTTTATGAAGGTCAGATGCGTACACTTCATCTAAAATGGCTTTAGCGCCTTGATCCAATAGTTTTTCAGCCAACGCAATACCCAGTGCTTGCGCATCGGATTTTTTGCCTTGAATGTTGGCGGTTAAAATCTCAGTGCCATCCAGTGACCCCACCAACCCTCGAATGGAGATTTGATCGCCATCCAGTTCAGCAAAAACCCCAATCGGTACTTGGCAACCGCCTTCTAAACGGTGGTTCATGGCACGTTCAGCAATGGATCTAATTTCAGAATCTTCATGGTTTAACACTCGAATAATCTTTAAGGTTTCAGTATCTTTAGAAAAGTATTCAATCCCTAATGTGCCTTGCGTGACGGCTGGCAGACAAATCTCTGGGGAAATTTCATGGCGAATTCGATCGCCTAGCTCTAAACGTTGTAGTCCTGAGGTGGCCAATACAATCGCATCGTACTCGCCTGCATCTAACTTGCCTAAACGCGTGCCAACATTGCCGCGTAAATCACGAACATCTAAATCTGGACGCACCGCCATGAGCTGTGCTTTACGTCGCAAGCTCGACGTACCTAAAATGGCGCCTTGTGGCAACTCATCAAACGTTGCGTATTTATTGGAAACAAACGCATCGGTGGGCGAGTGACGTTCTAATAACGCACCCAGTGCAAATCCTTCGGGCAGTTCCATCGGCACGTCCTTCATGGAGTGAATCGCAATATCCGCATCGCCATCCATCATGCGGTCTTCCAGCTCTTTGGTAAACAGACCTTTGCCGCCAATTTTAGCCAAGGGCACGTCTAAAATTTTATCGCCCTTAGTGGACATAGGCAGTAGGATAATTTCAAGTTCTGGGTAAACTTTTTCAAGCTCTGCTTTTACAAATTCAGCTTGCCACATGGCCAGTGGGCTTTTACGGGTTGCGATTCTTAAGGTTTTTTTCATGCTGTTTTCCAAGTTAGTGTTCTGAGTAAAATAACTCAAAAAGTCTTATCCCGAACCCCCAGATAGAAATGCGTTTATAGCACAGACCCTTGACGCGCCTAGTAAACTAAAAAAGAACGCATCACCAATAAGGTGACATTGTCTTTTTTGAGTTCACTATGCACATCAATTGCTTGCACTCTAATTCGCATTTCTATCTAGGGGTTCGGGATTTTTTTTAATGATGATCTCATTTTACTGAAAATTACGCGAACGTTTTCGTTAAAATACCAACTTATGAACACTTTATTTCCCCCCCCCCTATTTGCGTTGCTTATTTTCAGTGTCTTAACATGGGGTCAAGCGGTGGCACAATCAAACACACACATGCCACAACATACCTACTTTAAAGAGGCCGTAAACTTACAAACACTGGGAACGTTATCACAACAAAAACAATTGCCCATCCTGCTAATGTTTGGCGCAGAATCTTGTGACTATTGCAAATTATTAATTCAAGATGTATTAGAACCCATGGCCTTAGGTGGAATATACGAAGGTAACGTGGTCATCATGCGCCATGTGGGAATTGATGAGCAAGCGCTCATTCCTGACTGGAACGGTAACTTAATTAAAAAATCCCAGTGGGCATACCAATTAAATGCCGACTTAACCCCCACCGTTTTATTTGTGGATGCCACGGGTAAAGAAGTTGCCCCTCGCATCATTGGTATTTCTGAAATTACACTGTACGCGGGGTTAATTCACCAACGCTTAAACACCGCTTACCAAACCATGGGGCTGAATAAACAGATCCCCGCCACCCCTGAATTACTCTATCTTAAAATGAGAACCCAATGAGCAACGAGCACAACCAACAAAAACTCTCCAGCGCACGTTTTAGCGAATCAACCGATGCCTTTGTCGAAGCCTTTACCGCCTCCATTCAATTTGACCAACGCATGTACCGCCAAGACATTCAAGGCTCTATTGCACACGCCAAAATGTTAACCAAAGTGGGTATTTTAAATGAGACAGAGTTAAGAGAAATCATCAAAGGCTTGCAACAAGTTCAAACAGAAATTGAGGCGGGGGAGTTTAATTGGTCAATTCAGCAAGAAGACATTCACATGAATATCGAGGCACGTTTAACCAGTATTATTGGGTTAACGGGCAAAAAACTGCATACGGGTCGTTCTAGAAACGATCAAGTGGCCACCGATATTCGTTTGTATATTCGTGATGAAATTGATTTGATTTTATCCGAGCTAAAACGCTTTCAAACAGGGTTAATTCAACTGGCAGAGCGTGAAGCCGACACCATTATGCCAGGCTTTACCCATTTACAAACCGCACAACCCGTGACTTTTGGGCACCACATGTTGGCGTGGTTTGAGATGATTAAACGCGATGTTGAACGCCTGCAAGACTGCCGTAAACGCGTCAATACTTCACCGTTGGGTTCTGCTGCTCTGGCAGGAACCACTTACCCCATTGACCGTGAATTTACTGCCAAGCTATTAGGTTTTGAACGCATTACCGAAAACTCATTAGACGGTGTATCCGACCGTGATTTTGCCATTGAATTTACCGCGTTTGCCGCGACCTTAATGATGCATTTATCGCGTTTTTCAGAAGAGTTGGTGCTGTGGTCGTCGGCACAATTTCAATTTATTGATCTGCCCGATCGCTTTTGCACAGGTTCGTCCATTATGCCGCAAAAGAAAAACCCCGATGTACCCGAGCTGGTGCGCGGTAAAACAGGACGGGTTTATGGCCATTTAATGAGTTTATTAACGCTGATGAAATCCCAACCATTAGCCTACAACAAAGACAACCAAGAAGACAAAGAACCACTGTTTGATACGGTCGATACCGTACGTGGTAGCTTGCGAGCCTTTGCTGATATGATTCCTGCCATTATTGTGCAAAAAGAGATGACCTATGAAGCCGCCAAACGAGGCTTTTCAACCGCCACCGATTTAGCCGATTATTTAGTGGGCAAAGGGTTAGCATTTCGCGACTCTCACGAAGTAGTGGGATTGGCTGTGGCGCACGGTATTAAAACTGGGCAAGATTTATCGGAGATGTCATTAGACACGCTGCAAACCTTCTGCGATAAAATCACCGACGATGTCTTTGATGTCTTAACACTGGAAGGCTCTGTGGCGGCAAGAGATCATTTAGGTGGAACCGCACCCAATCAAGTGAGAGCGGCCGTGGCGCGAGCTAGAGTGTATTTAGAAGAAGGTTAAATTTATCCCCCCCCTCTATAATTTCTAGCAACGCCAAGCTCTAATCTACAGTATGAAGCCAATAGGCACACATTTGTGCTAGAATAAAATAACTATGAAGACTTACAATTGGAATGCTATTAAAAATAAAACGCTCATTAATGAAAGGAATATTTCATTTGAGAGCGTCATATTTCACATCCAAAATAATGGGTTAATGGATGAAATTAAACATCCAAATGATAAAAATTATCCTAATCAGCGTATATATATCGTCAACATTGACGATTACGCCTATTTGGTTCCTTATGTAGAATTAGATGATGAAGTCTTTCTTAAAACGATTATTCCAAGTCGCAAAGCAACTAAAAAGTATTTAGGAGTAAAAAATGAAAGAGATTAAACTTGATCAATACGAAATTGACATTTTAGATGCGTATGAAGCGGATGAATATGTATCTGTGATGACGGCAGAACGAAAAGCAGAAATCCAGCAGATTGCTGAAAATACATTTAAAAAAGACAAACGAATCAACATTAGAATCTCTAACCGAGATCTGATTGCAATACAAAAACGCGCATTAGAAGAAGGCATTCCTTATCAAACCTTAGTTTCAAGCATTCTCCATAAGTATGTTTCTGGTAGCTGGCGAGATCTTACTGCGCATAAAGCAAATTAACAAAAATGGCTAACGTTATTAAAAAGTATAAATAACGATGCAATTAGATCGCTTTCTCTGTAAACACGCAGACTACAGTCGTAAAACGGTGTTGCAGTTGCTCTCTCAACAACAGGTTAAAGTGGATGGTCAAACCATCCAACACCGAGAATTTCTAGTCACTCAATTTTCTCACATTGAGGTGCAGGGCAAAACCATTCAACGCCATACGGCACGCTACTACATGCTCAACAAACCCGCAGGGTTTTTAAGTGCCACCACCGATCCTGTGCATCCTACCGCCTTAACATTGTTAACGGGCATAGACACCTCTGATTTACACATTGCGGGACGACTTGATCGTGCCACCACGGGGTTATTGATTCTGACCAATGACGGTAAATGGTCTCGACAACTTACCGAACCCAAATCGGTTAAAGCGCAAAAAATACCCAAGGTTTATTTTGTCGAAACGGCTTATGCCATCTCTCCCACCACCGCACAGCGATTTGCAGAGGGCATCTATTTTAAAACCGAAGATACCACTACCAGCCCAGCACAACTTGAAATCATCTGTAAAAAAACTTCTCGGCTTACGATTTACGAAGGGCGTTACCATCAAGTGAAACGAATGTTTGCGGCGGTGGGCAATCGTGTGGTGAATTTGCATCGAGAAAAAATGGGAAAAATTTCACTGGATCCTACTCTTAAATTAGGAGAATTTAGAGCGCTTACGTTAAACGAAATTGATTGGATATTGTAATACCTAAATCCAAACTTAGAAACATAACCGAACTGAAAATTAATTAAAATTATCGCGTTAATTAACCCATTAAAAAATGAAGTCCCTTCATAAAGTCTCAATATTTTTTATCTTGTTTATGAGATGACTACCCCCATATATTCAGTATAATCATTTTTTTATTCTTTAATTTTGGGTGATGCTACCATGTCGGATACGTTACAAAATGCTTCAGAAAACGCCCTTATCAACCGTTTTCAAGCCTTACAAACACACATTAATGAACACATTATTGGTCAACCTCATTTAACCCAACGCTTGTTAATCACTCTGTTATCGGGTGGTCATCTATTGGTAGAAGGCCCACCGGGGTTAGCCAAAACCAAAGCCATTAAGGTGCTTTCCAGCCTACTAGAAGGTCAATTTCATCGTATTCAATTTACGCCTGATTTACTGCCTTCAGACATTACCGGTACCGACATTTATCGCCCTGAAACAGGCGAATTTGAATTTCAAGCGGGGCCTATTTTTAATAATTTAGTCTTAGCCGATGAGATTAACCGTGCACCAGCTAAAGTACAGGCCGCTCTGTTAGAGGCGATGGGTGAAGGTCAAGTGAGTGTCGGAAAACGCACTCTGCCGATGGAAAAATTTTTTATGGTCATGGCCACGCAAAACCCACTGGAACAAGAGGGAACCTACCCGCTGCCCGAAGCGCAATTAGACCGCTTTATGATGCACGTTAATATTGATTACCCAGATGCGGAAAGTGAGCGTAAAATTTTAGATTTAGTGGAAGATGAAGCCAGAGCGGTCTTACCCACCCTATTTGAACCGTTAACCCAAACAGACCTATTTGCCGCACGCCAAGCCATTTTAGACATTCACATGGCGGAAGAGATAAAAACCTATATTGTGGAACTGGTGATCGCTACCCGTGAACCACAAAAATACAGTGGCGATTTAGCCAATTTAATTTCCGTTGGGGTGAGTCCTCGTGCCACCATTGCGCTGTCACGTTGTGCTCGTGCGCACGCATGGCTGCAAGGTAAAGATTTTGTCAGCCCCGATGACGTTCAAGCAGTGGTACACGATGTCTTTCGCCACCGTCTGTTATTGAGTTTTGAAGCGGAAGCGCAAAATATTAGCGCCGATCAAGTCATCAACCAAATACTTAGCTTTGTGCCAACGGTTTAATGGACAAAAGGAAGCACTAAACTATGTGGCCATTTTTTCCTAAAAAGACCGTCTCTCACCCCTCTCCCAAGCCAGTAGAAGAGTCGCCTGCCTCAAATAATCTATACAGCCAATTGGATGAATTGGTGGCCTTTAGGTTCCACGTGAAACAAAAAAAACTAGCACACCAAAATAGATTAATGTCGAGCAGTTCAGGCAGTCACCATGCTTTACGCAAAGGCCGAGGCATGACCTTTAGTGAGGTGCGTCAATATCAACCAGGCGATGACATTCGTCACATTGATTGGCGAGTGACCGCTCGCACCCAAAAACCACACACCAAAGTCTTTATTGAGGAGCATGAACGCCCCATTATTTTAGTCACCGAACTGACCCCAGCGCTATTTTTTGGGTCGCAAACTCGTTTAAAAATTAATCAGGCATTGAACATTTCCGCCATTTTATCGTGGGTGGCACTAAGCCAAAATGAACGGGTGGGCGGGTTAAGTTTTAACCATCAACACCATCAGTGGGTTGCCCCCAAACGCAGTCAAACCACTGTGCTAACAAACTTACAAAAAGCGATTCAACTGCACACAGAAGTGCAATACCCAGCCGAATTTCAGCCGCTCTTTTGGCAAA
The DNA here is from genome assembly GCA_027068835.1 of Thiomicrorhabdus sp. GTDB lineage: Bacteria > Pseudomonadota > Gammaproteobacteria > Thiomicrospirales > Thiomicrospiraceae > Thiomicrorhabdus. The sequence continues at coordinate 10,712 of JAMOLY010000230.1, forward strand.
ACAGCCTTAAAAAACTTAACCAAGTGGTTAAACCTGGTAGTAAGATTTTTTTAATAGGCGACCTATTACAACTGAGCCAAACCAGTCGTAATTATTTGCAAAAATTACGCCGTCATAATGACATTGTGGCTCTGTATATTGTAGATCCACTGGAAAAATCATTGCCTAATTTAGGCTGGTTGAGTTTAAGCCAACACCGAAACAGCGATGCGATGCTCAACTTAGACAGCTTTAATCCCAAAACACGAGAGTGGTACGCCCAACGCTATCAAACCCAATGGCAAGAAGCCTTTAAACAATTTACCCAGCTCAATATCCCCTTGCTGGAGATCGCCAGCGATGGCAACCCTGTTGAACAATTAAACCGCTATCGAGTCATTGTATGAAGTTAACCGAACAACAACAGCAACTCTTAAACCAGTTGCAAGACATTCAACTGCCCGACCCTATTGGTTGGTGGCCACTCTCTTATACGTGGTGGTTGCTTATTTTTATGGTGGGTTCTTTACTGGTCGGGCTTATTTGGTACTACCTAGATCAAAAAAAACGCAACGCTTACCGCACCGAAGCACTGGCGTATTTGAGTACGCTTGAAAACCAACCAGATAACCCTAATCAACAACTATTAGAGATAAACCGCTTACTGAAACAGGTGGCTCTCACTTGCTACCCTAGAACCGAAGTGGCGGCATTAAACGATCAAGCGTGGTTGGACTTTTTAGCCAAAACCGCCGCGCACGTAAAGCAACCAGACCACTTACTGGCGATACTGCAACGTGGCTATCAACCGCCTAGCCAAGACCCAATACAAACCCAAGAAGCTCAATACGCCTTAAACCAATTTAAACAGTATGCCCAAGCATGGATTAAAGGACACCATCAATAATGGACTGGAATTTGAATCATTTTAACCATTGGATTTCGCTATTAAGTGATGTGGAATTTCTGTGGCTGTGGGTCATCGCTTTTTTACCACTTCCTTGGCTCATTCACCGCTTTGTCAAACCCGCTAAAAAAGAGCAACGCCCGCTATTAGCCCCCCATATTGTGCAACGTTTATCGCAGCAGTTGCCCCCCTCTTTGCTGGTGCAAACACAAAATGACACCCAACGTATTCCACTGTTGTTCGCTCTGCTCTGGTGTCTGCTTATTTTAGCGGCAACACGCCCCGTACTCTTTATGAGCCCCAATCCATTTGAAGTCAGTGGTAAAGAGATGGTTATTGCCGTAGATCTCTCTGGCAGTATGCAGAAAGAGGACATGTATTTAGGCGGCTACGATGTTGATCGCCTTACGGCGGTTAAAGCCGTGGTTTCCACCTTTATTGAGCAGCGTCAAGGCGACCGTATTGGGTTGATTGTCTTTGGTACCCAAGCCTTTTTACAAAGCCCGCTCACCTACGATTTAAACACCGTTAAAACCCTGCTCAACGAAACCGCGATTGGCATGGCAGGCAATAACACCGCCATTGGCGATGCCATTGGATTAACCCTAAAGCATTTAAAACCCAACCCTAAAACCCAAAAATACGACAATGCCGTATTAATTTTATTAACCGATGGCTCCAATACCGCAGGGCAAGTTGATCCACTGCAAGCGGCTGAAAAAGCCAAAGAGATGGGGTTAAAAATTTACACCATTGCGGTGGGTCGTGTTACCCACCGTACAGGGCTTGATCTCTTTTTAGCTGGCAAAACCGACATTGATGTCGAATCACTCAAACGCATTGCCAAGTTAACCCATGGGCAGTTTTTTCAGGCCAACGACACCCAACAACTCAGTGAAATTTATCAATACATTAACCAATTAGAAAGCACCGAACACGAAGTCTTTAACTACCGAAACCGCTCCGAACTCTATGTGTGGCCATTAGGCTTGGCATTTTTAATCAGCCTATTATTGGCTCAAGGCTACCTTAGAAAACAAGGGGGGGGGAAATAATATGAACGAACTCGTTAACTTACAGTTTTTACGCCCTTACTGGCTATTGGCGCTGTTACCTGTTGCTTGGTTATTATGGAAACTGTGGCAAATCAAACAAAAACAAGGCGCATGGCATAAAGTCATTGCCCCTCAGTTTCAACCACTGTTGCTGGGTAACAAGGCAACCAAACCGCATACGCTCACCCATACACTCGGGTTTGTTGGCTTCGGCTTGATATGGCTCATTACCATTATTGCGCTGGCTGGGCCCTCCACCCAATCGGTCGAAATGCCTGCACAAAAAAATCAGCAAGGTACCGTCATTGTCTTAGATCTATCACTCTCCATGTTGGCCGACGATCTTTCGCCCAATCGTTTAGCGCGAGTAAAATATAAAATCACCGATCTGCTGACGCAACACCCTGAACTAGCCATTGGATTAATCGGTTACGCAGGGTCGGCACACACCATTTCGCCCATCTCAGAAGACAACCAAACCTTACTGAGTTTACTGCCCGCGTTAAACCCTGTGCTCATGCCCCGTTACGGTGCCAAACCACTGTTAGGCTTTCAAAAAGCGGATGCACTCTTTAAAGGTTCACACATCAATCATGGCCACATTATTTGGATCACCGATGACATTGAGCTGCATGAAGTACCACAACTTAAACAGTGGATGCAAAACCACGATTACAGTGTGAGTATTTTAACCGTGGGAACGCCACAAGGTGGTGCGGTGCATATACCCAACTACGGACTGCTGAAAGACGACAATGGCAACATTATTTCCCCCCCCTTCCCTCTCGAACGCTTTCAGGCGTTTGCAGACGTAAGTAACGTGACGCTAAGCCATTTCAATATCAGCGATCAATCCTTAAGCCCGCTATTGCCTCCTGCATTACCCGCATTGAGCCAAGCCAAACAGAGCGATCAAGACGAGATGCGCCTCGTGCTCCCTCTAGATCAAGGCGTTTACCTACTGCTGTTATTACTCCCTTTAGTCGCACTGCTGTTTCGTCGTGGTTGGGTATTGAGCCTATCTGCTTTGAGCCTGCCTTTGGTTGGACTGCTCTCGGCCAGTGTACTGTCCGCAGGGCTGTTTATGCCCCAAACCAGCTACGCGGAAGAGCCATTGCCCTCTTTTAGCGAGGCCTTTAAAACCCCCGATCAACTTGGCTATCAAGCCTGGCAAGAAAACAATTTTAAAGCGGCTGAACAACTGTTTGAAGATCCACAATGGCTTGCCAGTAGTCTGTATAAACAGGGAAAATACGCAGAGGCGGCAGAGCTGTTTCGTCAAGACACCAGCCCTAAAGGCCATTACAACCTAGGCAATGCCTTAGCCAAAAATGGTGATTTGGAAGCCGCTAAACAAGCCTATGAAACTGCCTTAAAACAGCAACCAACCTTTGCTCAAGCGCAACAAAACTTAGACATTATTAAGCAACTTTTGGCGCAACAGCAAAAAAAACAAAAATCACAAAAAGAAAACGAAAAGAGTCAAAGTAAGGAGGAAAAATCAAATGACTCTGATCAATCACAAGAGAAGAATCAAACATCAAATTCAAGCGAGAACCCACAAAATCAATCGGAACAACAAGAGGGGTCTAACTCAGAAAATCAATCCGATTCTAACTCTAATCCCAAAGAGGGAGAAGATTCAAACCAACCAGATCAAAACAAAGAGAGTGAATCCAGTAATGACTCAAACAGCGACAAGCAAAACGGTGCTGAACAAAAAGAGGGGTTAAAAGAGGATAAAGCGTCTCAACCCAATCAAGACGCTCAGGAGAGTGACTTAAAAAATGAAACCGTTCCACAGCCCTCAGAAGACAAAAATCAACCATCTGATGATGAGGGTTCTGACCAAGACCGTGTTCAAAATTCAGAGTCCAGCGAAGCGCATCAACCACAAACTGAGCGCAATGCTGGCAAGCTAGGCGAACAACACAATCCAATATCGCCTACCCAAAAAACACAACCCCTAAGTGCAAAAGAGCAAGAACAACAACACGCCATGAAAAATTGGTTAAAACAGATTCCAGATGAACCTGGATTATTTTTAAAACGAAAATTTGAGTATCAATATCAACAACAATCGAATCAACCTCAGTCGGCTCAGGATGAGAAACAGTGGTAAAGACAATGAAAAACACAAACACAATATTTTTTACCCCCCCTATTCACACGAGATTCATCGCCATTATGATTCTGCTGATGTTGCCCATACTCAGTTTTGCCAAAAGCTTAACCGTCTCAGCCGATCGCCAAACCATTGAGATGGGCGATATTATTACGCTCATTATCCAAGCCGATTTTCAAACCCGTGGCAGTCAATTGGATTTAGAGAACCTTAAAGATCAATTTGAGATATTGGGTCGTCAACAGAGTAATCAAATCAGCATCATCAATGGTCAATTTAGCTCCAGCACTCAGTGGCAAATCACTCTGCTTGCCAAGCAAGAGGGCGAACTGATTGTACCGCCACTGCGCATTGAAGGGGTTGAAAGTAAGCCTTACAAAATCAACGTACTGCCCGCACAAAAAAAATCCGCCAACGCACGCGGTAACTACTTTTTAGAGACGGGGCTAAGTAAGCAAAAAGTGTACGTACAAGAAGAGGTGCTTTACAGCTTAAAGTTCTATTTTTTAGGTGCATTTCAAGGAAACATTCGACCACCAACCTTTGAAAACAGCCTAACCGTAACGCTAAAAGAGCAAGATGTTTATGGCAAACAAGTGAACGGAAAACACTATACTGTGTATGAATGGTTGTATGCGGTGTACCCACAACAAAGTGGATCACTCACCATTAAAGGACCTATTTTTTCAGGCATTCATCAATATCGAAACCGCCAAAAAGGCATTCAAGAGGTGGCTGAAAATCAAACGCTAACGGTGTTACCTGAACCCACACAACAGAAGAAAAACCCTAACGATCCATGGCTACCCGCCAAGTCCTTAACCCTGTCTGAAACGTGGCAATCGCTACCCAATACATTACGCGTAGGCGACAGCTTAACGCGTACCTTGCTCTTAGAAGCCCAAGGGTTACGTGCCAGCCAACTTCCCGCCCTGTCCACTGAAAATCAACAAGGCTTTAAGGTGTATAACGATCAACCCGTTACCGAAGAAACACTTGCAGAACAAGGGATTTACAGCCAGTTGCAACAAACTCAAACCCTTATTTTGACACAGGCAGGCCAGATTACCCTACCTGAACAGCATATTAACTGGTTTAACACACAAACCAATACCATAGAAACCGCCACGCTTAACGCCCGTACCTTAACGGTACTGCCCGCTCTCAATGCCACACCATCTCATTCAAATACAGCAGCGCTCAACCCAACAGATAATAAACAGCCCCCCTCTTACCAGCCTCCTGAAAATGCTATAGACGAAAAGGTTTCACGTGAAACCTCATTTATTTGGCCGTTGATTACCAGCCTATTAGGCTTTGCATGGTTTATCACCTTAGTTTTATGGCGTAGACAAACTAAAAGTCTTAAGGCGAAATTACAACACCTGAACGCTCAAAATCCCCTTGAAACGCAATCGCCTTTAGGTCAAACAACACAAACACTCGCACTCTGTCATAGCAATGAAATGCCAACACCCAGCGTATTTTACAATCAACTCAAAATACAATTAAAAGAGCGATATTCAATTAACACTTTTAATAAACTGGAAAACAGCGATCTAAAACAAGCCATTTACCAACTGGAAGCCCACCTATTTTCAAATGCTGATTTGGCTGAAAACACCCTGAAAACCATCTGTACACACCTTGAAAAAATAGCAAAAAAATCCCCCCCTCCCTCTCAAAAAAAGGGCAAACAATTGGCCTCGCTTTATAAGCATTAACGCATAAAAAAGGCACTCAATTGAGTGCCTTAAATTTTAATAACCTATACCTTCATTTCTAAATCGTCTTAAATAACTGATGAAATTGATCACTTATTCTTTGTTGTTCAAGGCTTGAGTCGCTCTCTAATAAACGCTTAGTCAGTTGATAAGCGGCGGTGGTAAGCTCCTCCATTTTTTGAATCAATGTTTGATGTTGTGTTTCAGATAACCTATTTTGTACCGCATATTTTTCTAACGACGCTTGCAGTAGTGCACGATCGTTCGCGACCATCGTCTCAAAGGTTTTGGAACTCAACTCTACGTTTTTAAGCTTCAATACATCGGTATTATTTATTCGTGCATCAAGGTATTGCTTATACTGATTGATTAATGCCTTATCGTCCTCAATCACCAGTGCATTATTGGTGTCCATAAAGTAACTACGCACATCTAAGTTGGCCGATCCAATCACCAACGCATCATTAAATAAGGTGACTTTACTGTGCAGTGACAGTGGTTGCTCTTCTGTTTTTTGGTATTCAAAATAACGAATGGTCGCGCTTCTGTTTTTATTAAACTGTGCTGTGTAAAAATCCGCAAAGGCTTTCAAGCTATGGCTTGCTAAAATATTAACGGGCACTAAATCGGTGGTGTCTACCGAGTTAGTCATAATGTTTAACGTAACGTGACGACAATCATTGGAGCCATCAACCAAGGCTTTAAATGCCAATATCATATTAGGGGGGGGGAAAAAATAGGCGTTATAAAAATAGACCTCTCTAGGAGATTTATCCTCAGTAGAACACTGTTCTTTTAACTTGCTTAACCAGTAAGCATGAATATTTTTATTACTCCGCAACGCTTGATTATACGTTGTACCAAACTGTCGTTGCTGATCGTTCGTACCATAAGGCAAGTTTTCAAGATACGTTGCAATTGCCATAGGCGCAACGGAAAAAGATGGAAAATTGTTAGCAAATGTACTAGAGGGTTGGTACTCCGCTTGATAGGTTTCTTGGTTTTCTTTTAGCTTAGTTTTTTCAAGATCAATACGTGTTTCCAAGCTTAAATTCACTCGCTTTAACCAATCGGTACGACACCCCTTTAATTGAAAAGCTTCTAAACACGCATCATTTGCCCAATACCAATTGGCAATAAAATCATTGGGTGCATGCTCTCGAACTTCTGACAACGAAGCGGTGCGAACAAAAGACCACAACGTTTCAAAATGGTGCTGCATTTTACGACTTGGCTCGGATAAATGAATGGTTAAATCGGTATCCATAAAAGTGTATTTTGCACTCAGTGAGTTTGGATGCATGTGGTAGGCATCTTCAATGTTTCGCCCCCCTAACATAAAAGATTGGTTATCGACCAGTAGCAATTTATGGTGTGTGTAATCGGTAAAAAAGTCCCAATCTCTTGCCGCTTCGTCTATATTTTGTCGTTCAATAGGCAAAAACTGCGAAAAAGAGGCATACACAGGGTTTAATGCATCGCCATAATGTTTGAATGCCAGTGCCGTTTTAATACGGTTAAACACCCTTTGGTAAGCAGGTCCAGTGCGCGATTTCCAATACGTTTTACCAAAATGTTTGAACTGTTTAACTTGAATTAAATTTTCCTTACTGCCTATTACACTCAAGTGGTCAATGGATACATTTTGACCTTGTTCAATGGCAAGGGTCATGGCGTCGGTATTTTTGCCATAAAATCCAGATAAAAATAGACCCGATTCTGCCATGTTTATATTGGAAATATTGAGCGATTCTGCCGATACTCCCTCTATTCTCTCCGTTTGAAAAATTCGTTCAATCTTGGCCAGTTTTTCTTTACTGCAAGCTTTTTTATCCGCTCTGGGTGCAGAATCATTGCAACCTAAGGTCATGTATACGGCATCTTTAATCATATTTTGAGTTGGGCGGCCGTAAAAACGCACGCTTAAATCCCCCCCTCCTTCTGCTTCCAGCATAGAGAACCAATCTAAACGACTGTAATTTGTGACATAGTCCACCAATAAACGAACCTTTACCCCTCGTTGACTAGCAGCAATTAAATGACTCGCCAATACCGACGAACTGTAGTCGTCTGAAAAGATAAAATACGCCAACTCAATGGACTTTGTGGCTTGATTAATCAACGCAAGTTTTTCTTCAAACGCCTGTTGATTGTCGGTAATAACCGTACCCGAATCAATCACAAGTGGACTGACTTCACCCGCAGGGTCACTTAAAATAAGACTGCTCTGTTTTACATTAAGTAACTGACAACCGCTTAACAAAGAAAGCGATAAGCAAACGGAAGCAATTTGAACCATTTTTTTCATGATGAAGCCTTTATTTTTTTACATCTTATTTTATACGCAATTCATCATATCAAAAAAAAAGCACTCCATTGAGTACCTTTTTGATTTTGTTTATAATAATTCAGTTCACCTCTATTTAACTGAATCAAAGTTCTGCTCTGCCAATTTTTGAACCTCTGGATAATTGGTTTTTCCTGTGCCTAATACGGGTACTTTTTCGACTAAAATCGTGGTTTTGGGGATCAATAATTCAGATAACTGTCTCTTTTTAGCCGCTTCAATAATCGTGCTTCTAGATAAACTTGGATCGTCGGTCACCAACACCAAACGCTCTCCTTTACGCTCATCTTCTACAGAGACGACTACATGGTGTCCTTCAGGGCTAGCTTGATTAATATAGGCCTCCACGGCGGTTAGAGAGACCATCTCTCCACCTATTTTAGCAAAGCGTTTGGCTCGCCCTTTAATCCAAATAAAGCCATCTTCATCCACGTCCACAATATCCCCTGTATCATGCCAACCCTCTTTTGGAGGCAACAAAACACCGGGATTATCTGGCATTAAATAGCCTTTCATAATATTAGGCCCTTTTACAAATAAACGACCGCCTTCGTCAATACCATCAACTGGTTCTAAACGATAAGCGATGTCTGGCACAAATTGTCCCACCGAACCGTCTTTATAAGCCAAAGGGGTGTTAATGGATAATACTGGCGTGGTTTCTGTGACGCCATATCCTTCAAAAATGGGTTTATAGTATTTATCAGCATACAGTCTTCTCGTTTCTGGACGCAAACGCTCCGCCCCAGCAATAAGCCCTTCCATGCTGTAAAAATCATACGGATGGGCTTTGCGAGCATACCCCGTATAAAAGGTATCGGTTCCAAACATCAATTTGACATTTTTTTGGTAGGCCATTTCAGGCACAATCGCATAATGAATGGGAGAGGGGTATAAATAGACTTTTGCACCGCTTAAAATAGGCCATAACATACCCGCTGTTAAACCAAAACAGTGAAAAATAGGCAATGCATTTAAAATCGTCTCCCCTGGCAACAATGTTATCATGGAACGAATTTGTGCAATATTGCTGTTAATGTTTTGATGTGATAACACCACGCCTTTGGGTGTACCTTCTGAACCCGAAGTAAACAGAATAACCGCCGACTTTTCAGGATCAACCCGAAACCCAGGTAGTTTTTTTGGGCAGGTTAACAGCCCCGATATTTTTTCCCCCCCCCCTATCTTCTCTTTAATGTCTTCCAAGTAAATAAAACGTACTTCATTTTTTAACGACTCAATCAAAGGTTGCAACTCAAATACCTCTACAAATTTTTTAGAGGTAATAATACTTTTAAGTCCTGCGGTATCACACGCCGATTTAATCGATGAAATACCCGCTGTAAAGTTAATCATCGCTGGCACATATCCATAAGCTTGCAGAGCAAAAAAACTGGCGGGCATCCCTACGACATTCGGCAACATAAGTCCCACGTGGGTTTCATCTTTAAGGACTTTTTTTAACTGCTTTCCTAAAATAATGGAAGCCAGTGTCAATTTTTTCAAACTCAACTCTTGCCCATTGATGTCTTCAACACAAACCTCTTTGGCTCTAAAGGTAGACTTTGTTTCAATAAGAGAAGCAAAAATGGATTGTTTCTTAACCTGTCCATAATAAACACCTTCTCGTAATAAACGTGAGATTTGATCCGTTAATACTTTATGCTTTTTATGCCCCTTTAATCCTGCGGTATTCACCATTTTTTCAGCGGGTCGAATCGTTAAGATAATTTTAGGAAACCAAAACTGTTTAATGTAGGCAAACTTAGAACCATCTAAATAGGAGAACTTGCTGTATACCGCACCACTAATGTGAATAGGTAATACCACCGCCCCTGTTTTATCAGCCACCAGTCCAGTGCCGTCATACACTTTCATCAAGCTGCCTGTCGTCGTCACACGGCCTTCAGGAAAAATCATGCATTGACTGCCTTTTTTCAACTCTTTAATCATGTGTTTGGCGGCGTAAGGGCTTTGCAAATCGACCTTAAAATAGTGTGTCATGCTTAAAATAAAGCGTTCATACCATTTTTTGGTATGCCCTGCATCCACCATAAAAGAGGTTTCACCTGGAATAAACAGATCAATGATAGGGCCATCCAAACTGGAGACATGGTTGGCAATAATCAAAAGGGGCTGCTCATTTTGATCCACCGCATGGTAGTGTTCCACCCCTTTAACCTCAACGCGATACAATGCCTTAAAAAGTAACTTAGCAATAAACTTAAATAACCCTTTCATAATTCCCCCCCCCTATTACCTTTGTTTAAGTTGCAATCCCACTGTGCCTTAATAATGCGTTAATATTTGGCTCTCGGCCTCTAAAGGCTTTAAACAAGACCATTGGATCCACCGAACCCCCTGCGGCTAAAATGGTGTTTTTAAATTTAGCGCCGGTGTTGGCATTTAAAATACCCGTCTCTTCAAACAGACTGAATGCATCGGCTGATAACACCTCTGCCCACTTATAACTAAAATACCCTGCGGCATAACCGCCCGAAAAAATATGACTAAAACTGTGCATGGTACGGCTGTATTCAGGCGGTTGAATCACAGCCACTTCATTACGAATACGAGCTAATAATTGATCAATCGGCTCTACATTCTGTTCATCATAAAAGGCGTGCATTTCAAAATCCGAAAGCGCAAACTCCACCTGACGTAGCATCATCATCGCCGACAAAAACCCTTGGCTGGCCTTTAAGGATTCAAACAGTGCATCGGGTAACGTCTCCCCTGTTTCCACATGCGAAGCAATTAAATCTAAGCTTTCACGCTCCCAACAAAAATTTTCCATAAACTGTGAAGGCAATTCCACCGCATCCCAAGGCACACCGCTGATACCCGAAATATCCAAGTGTTGCATCTCAGTCATTAAATGATGAATGCCATGACCAAACTCGTGAAACAGTGTGGTGAGTTCGTTGTGCGTTAAACAAGCGGTTTTGCCCTCAACAGGGGGGGTAAAATTGCAAACTAAATAGGCAACGGGGATTTGCAAGGTGCCATCAGGGGATCTCCAGCGGGTGACCACGGTATCCATCCAAGCCCCTCCGCGTTTATTTTCACGCGCGTACAGATCTAAATAAAACTGACCAATCACCTCTTTGTTTTCATTTAATAACTCATAAAAACGGACATCAGAGTGCCACGTAGACACGCCCTCTTTGGCTTGAATGGTTACACCAAACAAACGTTGGGTAATGGTAAACAATCCGTTTAAAGCCGATTCGATTGGAAAATAGACCCGTAATTTTTCTTGAGAGAGCGACAACGTTTGATCTTTCAATTTTTCAGACAGATAGCTCACATCCCAAGGTTGAACATCGGTCATCGACCGCTCTTTGAGCGCAAAACGCTTTAAAGAGGCCAGCTCTTGTTCGGCTTGTGGTTTGGATTTGGCCGCTAAATCGCGTAAAAAACCCAATACTTGCGGTGTACTCTCAGCCATTTTAGTGGCCAAAGAGTACTCTGCATACTGCTCAAACTCAAGTAACACCGCCTTTTTATGGCGCAAGGAGCGAATTTCATTCATCAGTTCGCTGTTATCAAACTCGATATTGTCCGCTTGATCAGACGCGCGTGTCATAAAGGCACGATACACTTCTTCTCTTAATGTTCGATTATCCGCATAGGTCATAACAGCTAAATAGGAAGGGAAATCCAAGGTCACACACCAACCGTTCAAGGATTTTTGCTCCACCAACTGTTTCAATGTGCCCATTGCCGATTCCGGCAGACCCGCCAATTCACTCTCATCTGTAATGTGCTTACACCACGCTTGAGTCGATTTTAAAACATGATTACTAAACTGACTGTTTAACTGGGATAACTGCTGCGATATTGTTTGAAATTCAACCTGCTTCTTTTTAGGCAGTGCAATGCCACTTAATCGAAAACTACGCAGAGCCTGTTCTATCACCTTTTTTTGAGCCAAATTATAAAGCTCAAACTCTGCCGATTCTGAAAGCGCTTTAAACTTAGCATATAACCCAGCGTTTTGACCGCGTTCGGTATAATAAACGGTCACTTTATCCAAACAAGCCACGTAAGCTTCGTGCCATTCATCGCTATTTTTAACAGCATCCAAGTGCCCAATCGGCCCCCAAATACGCTCAAATCGATTATCAATAACCTCTAAAGGTTCAATAAAACCTTGCCAAGTCGGTGCTTCTTGCATAGAAACCAAGCGGTCTATTTCAGCACGGCACGCTAACAATAATTGATCCACAGCGGGTTCAATATGTTTCACGTGAAACAATTCAAATTGAGGTAAATCAGAAAGGTTTAATAAAGGGTTGTCTGTTGATATCATAGTCGCCATAAACTTCATTATAAAATGAATGAATTATAACGTAATCAGCCTTTATAAAAGAATCTTAGGAGTGCCTATGCACCATTTTCAAACAGAAATCGTACTTAAAAGCCCTGGTCGAGGCACTTACAATATTACGCAACGTATAAATGAAGCCATTACTCAATCAAAGATTCAATCGGGGTTGTGTCACCTTTTTATTCAACATACCTCAGCCTCTCTGATTATTATCGAAAATGCAGACCCTACTGTACGGGATGACATTGAATATTGGATGCAAAAACATGTGACAGACGGTGATCCAAATTACCAACACTGTTATGAAGGAGACGATGACATGAGTGGTCATCTTCGCTGCATTCTTACCGACACCAGTCAAACCATTCCAGTCACCGATAGACAACTTAATTTAGGTACTTGGCAAAGCATTTTTTTATACGAACATAGAATAGGTACATTTGATCGTAATGTGGTGATCACCATCCAAGGTGTTTAAAGAATGCTTGATATTTACAAGGGGGTGGGAATTTTTTAAATATTAAACTAAAAATACTTAAATACAGTCTCTATACGACACTTTTTATTAAAACCCAACCCCTTAACCATTTTAGGTCTAAAAACGCAATATAGATAGGTTTATGGAGGTCAATGTTTTACGTTTTTTTACGTAATTTTTAAATTAATCCACTTTAGGGCTTTTAGGCACTTCAGATTTTTCAACGGGCTCCTCTTGCAAATACGCGATGCGTTGAGCCAATGAATACATCTGTTTAAACCCTTCCACTAACTGCATTTCATATCGAAACGTTTTTAAGCGTTTTTCAGTGGTTTGAAAACGCTTAAATTGATGACTCAGTGCATCTTGAATTAATAACTAAATTGTTGGATTTATTGCAATCACCGACATTGCCGCTTCGTAATCCGATTTACAAACACTGGTTAATGCATTTTCAATAGCATGACCCACTTCATTAGTTAATTTTCCAACCAACGTTAACATCGTTTCACTGGGTTTAATATCGTTATGAATCATTTGATGCAGTACATTAAAAATATTACTTTGGATTACATCTAATATTGACTCTAAACTATGCAGTACGGTAATAAGCTTAAGATGTCTGTCTTGCTCTTTAACCGATAACTCCATTTGGCTACTGCGCCCCAAATAAGTCAAAATTTCACTTTGATACACTCTAAATTTTTCAATATTTAACCGCATAGCGAAAATCTCGGGGGCTTGCCCCCGAGATTTTCGCTATGCGGTTAAAAATGGTGTTGGCGTTAGCTATTTCACGCGGTGTTTGTGCTGCTAATACATCACGATCTAAACCGTTTTGAATAACCTCATTGGCTGAAATAAAGGTTGCCATATCAGCCAAAAAAGGAATAAATGGCAACCAAATTAAAATGCCTAACACACTAAATAGAGTATGAATTAAAGCGGTTCTTAACGCCTCCCTAGACTTACCAATCGTAGATAAAAGTGCCGTAACGGTGGTGCCTAAATTAGCACCCATTAACAGTGCAATTCCGGCTGGAAGGGTTAAAAATCCATTGCTTGCCATCACAATAATAATACTAATAGTAGCTGAAGAGGACTGCACCAAAGCGGTAAAAATAAAGGCCACTAAAATACCTAAAAAGGGATTTTGCATCTCCATCATCAGCTCTAAAAAAGGCGGATAATCACGTAAAGGTGCCATGCCTTCGCTCATAATATTCATGCCAAAAAAGAGCAAACCCAACCCCATAATCAGCTGACCAATGGCAATGGTTCTGTGTTTTTGAGAAATAAATTGCAATATAAAACCAAAGGACACCGCCAATAATGCATAGTTGGTGACTTTAAATGCCACAATTTGCGCCGTAACGGTGGTGCCTAAATTTGCTCCCATAATCACACCCGCAGCTTGTGTAACCGTCATTAAGCCTGCAGAGACAAATCCCACGGTTAAAACCGTTGTTACCGAAGAGGATTGAATCACCGCAGTCACCCCTGCCCCCGTAACAGCACCCATTACTCGATTAGTGGTTAAACGCGCCAAAATATTTTTCATTTGATTGCCTGCAATGACTAACAAGCCTTTAATCAATTGCTCCATACCAAATAAAAATAGGGCTAATCCACCTGCAAGCCACATCATCATATTAAACCAATCTAGGTGATTATTTCCCCCCCCTTCTCCATAAACGGGTGAAATAAAAATAAGTATAATGAGTAAAAAACGTATTAAATCACGCATAAAAAATCCAAATTCAATTTTTAATTTGTCAACAATTAACCTCATCATAACGCTTACTATTTATAAACGGTGTTTTAACCCATTAATTTTTTTTAACCCCTATTTTTTTATTTATTAGCTAAAACATATTAAAGTATAGTAATATGAATGCAGCTATTTATCCTACTCACTGGAGAAAAACATGAAAAAAACAGCTTGGTTTACATCTAGCACCATCGCAGGGGTTCTATTAGCCTCTTCAGCTTTTGCGGCACCCGTTCCTGAAAACCCAAAACATCAAACACCACAGGGCTTGTATGTCACTGCAAAAGAAGCGGCTGAGATGATTAAAAAAGACCCCAGTGTTATTTTAGTGGATGTTCGTACCCCAGAAGAGTGGCAGTTTGTTGGACACACTGATGTGGCACAAATAATGATCCCTTCTGTTACATTTAATTACAAAAAATTAGATACTAAAAAACCGCGTTATCAACCTGTTCCAAACTCTAATTTTATCTCTGAACTGGAAGATAAGGCTGCTGATTTAGACGCTGATGAAGACAGTACTTACATCATTATGTGTCGTTCGGGCTCTTCACGCTCTCAACCTGCTGCTAAAATGCTCGATCAATATGGTTATGAAAATGTCTATATTATGGTGGACGGTTTTGAAGGGAAAAAGACCAAAACAGGTGATAAGAAAGGATTTAGATTGGAAAATGGTTGGAAAAACTCTGGTGAACCTTGGACGTATGACATTACAGAAAGCAATGTTTACTTTGTAAAATAATCTTTTTTAAATTTTACCCCCCCCCCAGGGCCAACGCATTAAAAATAACTTGCTAAATACGCAAGTTATGAGACATTCCTTTATTTAAAATAAGGAATTCTCGTGAACAATAGCATTAAAGACAGCTTTTCAATCATCAAAGA
>JAMOLY010000231.1 GCA_027068835.1 Thiomicrorhabdus sp.
CCTCATCTTTAATAACAGGGACTTTTTTGTGTTCGGTGATTCCTTCTAATTCTTTCATCCCGCGTGGAGAAACATCAACCACTTCGTAAGGAGTTTTTGAGAAGTTTAATAAAGCGCGAACTTTAGAACAAAAGGGACAGCCTTGAAATTGGTAGAGTGTTATCATAGTTTAAATATTATCTCGTTAGGCGGTTAGTTAATTACAAAAGGGCTAAAAAGAGGTGGGGTGGAAAATTTATTAACTATTGTGTTAAATATATAATTCTTTGTGGGGAAAACAAGTAATTTAATATAATTTTCCCCTAATTCTCTTTGTTAAAGAGGAAATAGTTGTTAGCTTTGACGTTGACGCACAACCTCATACAAACAAACACCGGTCGCAACAGAAACATTCAAGCTAGAAATTTGGCCAGCCATCGGGATAGAAATCAACTCATCACAATGTTCTTCAGTTAATCGGCGCAAGCCTTTGCCTTCTGCGCCCATCACGATTGCAGTCGGTGTTTTGAAGTTTTGTTGGTATACATCGCCGTTAGCTTTGTCGCTTGTGCCGATAAACCAAATGCCCAGTTTTTTGATTTTTTCCATGGTACGAACAAGATTAGTTACTTGTATAAAAGGTACGGTTTCTGCCGCACCCGATGCAACCTTGCGCGCTGCAGGTGTAAGCCCAACCGCGTTATCTTTGGGTGCTATTACGGCTAATACGCCAGCGCCTTCTGCCGTGCGTAAACACGCGCCAAGATTGTGTGGGTCGGTTACACCATCAAGCACTAGCAAGAGTGGTGTGCCTTCGTGTTCATCTAGTAGATTAAGCAGGTCATCTTCGGTATAGCTGGCAGGTGCGTTGTATTCAGCAACTACGCCTTGGTGTTGGTGTGTTTTTGCTAGTTTATCCAGCATTTTCATATCAACACGGTGAGAGATTAAGCCACGCTTTTCGGCATGATGGATAAGCTCTTTTACACGTTGGTTTTTTTTGTTTTCAGCAATCCAAACTTGCTCGATATTGTCTGGGTCGTTCTTTAAAGCAGATTCTACGGCATGAATGCCATTTATTAATGTTTTCATAGTTTAGATGAAAAGATTTTTTCGCCACGAAAACACACGGAAGAACACGGAAAAAAGACAAAACATATTGCATTTTTGTTGTGTAACTCTATGGGCTTCGTAGAAATAAGTCTTTTCTTTAAATTCCTTTATCTTTCTTCCGTGTTTTTCCGTGTCCTTCTGTGGCAAAATTAGTCTTTTTTCTTTTTAAACTTCTTATCTTTCTTTTTACCTTTCTTC
>JAMOLY010000232.1 GCA_027068835.1 Thiomicrorhabdus sp.
TTATTACTACCACCTTTAAACCATGCTTCGATACTATCAACGCCACCTTCCATTAAGCCTAACTGATTAGTGAGCTGTAGCATGAGCGCGGCTAAATTCGATGCCTTTGTAGCATCGTCTGTCGCACGATTAATATCACGTGCTAAGTCAAATAGTGCGGCTAGGGCTTCTGGCGTATTTAAGTCATCATCCATCGCCTTGATAAAATGCTTTTCGTAAGCGGTATCTTGTGGTGCAGTGCCAATCTTTATTCCACGCATTGCTGTGTACAGTCTGTCGAGTGATGCACCAGCGGCATCAAGCTGATCTGTACTGTAATTTAGAGGGCTACGGTATTGGCTGGTTAGCATAAAGTAGCGTATTTCTTCTGCCTTGTATTTTTGTAACACTTCTTTAATAGTAAAAAAGTTGCCCAGTGATTTAGACATTTTTTCTTCATCAATACGGATAAAACCATTGTGCATCCAATAGTTTGCAAAGTGTTCACCGGTACAGGCTTCTGACTGAGCAATTTCATTTTCATGATGTGGGAATTGTAAATCGTGTCCACCACCATGAATATCAAAATGATTGCCTAAAATCTTGGTTGCCATAGCAGAACATTCAATATGCCAGCCTGGGCGACCTTTGCCCCAAGGTGAATTCCAATAAGGCTCATCGGGCTTTGACATTTTCCATAATACAAAATCGAGCGGATCATTTTTATTGGTATTAACCGCTATGCGATCACCTGCACGTAAATCTTCAATTTTTCTACCCGAGAGTTTTCCATAGTCTTCAAATTTGCCAACAGAATAATAAACATCACCTTGACCTTTTCCATTAGGAGCGCCCTGATAAGCAAAGCCCTTTTCAATAAGCGTGGTAATCATAGCGATAATTTCATCAATGTTGTCAGTTGCTTTTGGCTCTCCTGTGGGAGGTAAAATACCTAAAGCACGTTCATCATCGTGCATAGCATCAATGAATCGCTCGGTGAGTGTATTAAAATTTTCACCATTTTCATTAGCGCGAGCGATGATTTTGTCATCAATATCGGTAATATTACGAATATAAGTTACATCGTATCCGCTGGCTTTGAGATAGCGAAAGACCACATCAAATGCGACCATAACGCGCGCATGCCCAAGGTGGCAGTGGTCATACACCGTCATGCCACAAACATACATGCGTACTTTATTGGCTTCTATAGGAGTGAAGTTTTCTTTTTGATTGGTGAGGCTGTTATAGATTTGTAGCATGAGTATGCCCTTAAAAATTTTTGTGTTTTTCTTCTACGTGAAATGCT
>JAMOLY010000233.1 GCA_027068835.1 Thiomicrorhabdus sp.
TTACCTTACAGCCCTTAGAGCGTTTTCCTTTAGATGCCGCGATTTTGTTTTCAGACATTTTAACCATTCCTGACGCAATGGGTCTTGGACTGCGCTTTGAAACGGGTGAAGGCCCTGTTTTTGATAAGCCTGTTCGTACCATGGCCGATGCTAAAAAACTGTATGTGCCCGATATGGCATCCGATCTAGGCTATGTAATGGATGCGGTCAGCACCATTCGTAAAGACCTAAATGGCAGTGTCCCTTTAATTGGCTTCTCTGGTAGCCCGTGGACATTAGCGACCTACATGATTGAAGGCAGCTCAAGCAAAACCTACGCGGTTATCAAAGCGATGATGTTTGATCAACCTAAAACATTGCACCATATTTTAGATGTACTGGCCGACTCTGTTATTGCCTACCTAAACGCACAAATTGAAGCGGGCGCCCAAGCAGTACAAGTATTTGATACATGGGGTGGCGTATTAACCCCGCGTGACTACAATGAGTTTTCACTGCGCTACATGCATAAAATTGTAGACGGTCTAAAACGTGAAAATGACGGTCGTAAAGTACCCGTTATCTTATTCACCAAAGGCGGTGGACAGTGGTTAGAAGCGATGGCCGATACTGGTGCCGATGCACTTGGTTTAGATTGGACAATTAACATTGACGACGCACGTGCGCGTGTGGGTGATCGTGTTGCCTTACAAGGCAATATGGATCCATGCATTTTATACGCCTCACCAGAACGTATTCGTGAAGAGGTGGCTACCATCTTAAAACAGTATGGTAATGGCTCAGGACACGTCTTTAACTTGGGGCATGGTATTCACCCAGAAATCAACCCAGAACACGCAGGTGCGTTTATTAATGCGGTTACCGAGTTAAGTGGGCAGTATCATAAGTAGTAACATGGTGAGAACACCCCCAAAAAAAAACCGCTTTTAAAAGCGGTTTTTTTTTGTACTAGCTCCACAAAACCATAAAAATAAAAACAACTCCTCCTAATAGAGTAAAAATTAAGGTAAGTGGTTGTAATTTAGATATTTGCCACGCCATAATAAATCCTGAAAAAAGCAATGCCAATAAAACAACGGACAACACCACTGCATATACTTTAAAAGGCTCCCCTCCTTTTGCTTTATGTAACTGAACAAACTGTCGATACCAACTCGCTTTCTTTATTTTCAATTTAAGAATTAATGGATCAGAAGTTGGCTCTAAAATAACATCTATACGCGAACCAGACCATTCTAGTTTAAAGGACTCTCCTATTTTCTTTATTTTTGCCTGCCCTGTTGGTATTGGAATACTTTGTTTTTTTAAGGTTTTTTGGGCAATATCCATAAGCTCATTAAGCTCACCTTGAACAGGTTTTTTAATCTGTAATTCATGAACAGTAACATCATACCCTCCCTTTACTCCCCAAGTATAAAGAGCTCCTGTTACCAAAAACATAGCGATAACAGGCAGTATAAATGCAGCCAAAAGCGTATGAGCTTTCATAAGCACCGAACGATTAATCATATTCATTTTTTCCAAAATTCAAATTATTGATACCTAACACTCCAATTGCTCAGCAAACTGCATCGCTTGTAAATAGAAGTGGCTCAAATCCGTAGCACTCACTCCCTCAGGGATGTCGAAACCAACTTGTCCTCTCTCCAACGCCTTCACAATCTTTAAGGCACACCCTAATTTCCCCTTATGCTCCAGAATACCCTGCTGAATCTCCCCTTCTAACCCGAGCTTCTGTACAAGGTCGGATAATTTGGCATCCATAACGGCATCTAAACACGAAAACAGCCCCACAATAAAGTAAGCGTCTTTTGACGCGCCACCTAATCGCTCTCCCAACAGCTCACAAAACTTAGCTCGAATCAATGCGGTCACAAACAGCTCGATCGGCTTATCCTCCACTCCCGACAAGACCAACATACTGGTCCAGCTCTGCAAACGCCTTAACCCAAAACGTAATACCGCATCGTGAATCGACTCTATCGACTGCTTATTTGAGGCCGTTTCACTGAGAAAACGCAATAATTTTTGGCTTAAACCCATATCTTTTGCAATAATTTCCGACAGCACGGACATATCAATATCGGGGTCATACACCTTCGCCAACAGGTCAAGTAAGCTGAGTTTATTATTGGGCAGTCGCTTACCTTCAATAATGTTGGGTTTGGCAAAAAAGTAACCTTGAAAATAGTCAAACCCTAATGATTGACAGTATTCATATTGCGCTTGGGTCTCTACTTTTTCAGCCAACAAACAAATACCCTGATGCTTAAGACGCTCAATATGCGCCTCCAATTTAGGTAGTTCAACATCCAGCAAATCCACTTTAATAATGTCTGAAAACTGCTCTAATACCTCAAGCTCTGGTGCAAAAATATAGTCATCTAAGGCGATCACATACCCTTTTTTCTTCAGTAACGTTAAGGATTTAATCAATCGAGATGTGACCTCAACGTTCTCTAACACCTCAATTACAATTTTATTACGAGGATAAAAGTCTTGATATTTTTCTAACAACAAACCTTCTGTAAAGTTAATAAATGCTTTTTGGTGGTCGCCTAAAATTTCAGACAATCCAATGTCCCCAAACGCATTCATCATCACTTGTGCAGAGGCCACGTCACCTCCCATAATCACCGCACAGTTGCTTTCACTATTTGATCGAAACAATAACTCATAGGCAACCACCTTCATCTGACGATTAAAAATCGGTTGCCGTCCAATATAAATATCAATCGCTTTTTGCATGCCGTACCTTTTACTAAAAAAAAGTGAGGGGGGGGGGGATTTTTTCTTAAATCGCCTTAAATTCCTCAGGCATATTCAAATCTTCATCATCAAACAAAAATTTTTGCATCTCTTCTTGCAAAAAGGTACGCGCTTTTGGATCTAAACTCGATAAACGATACTCATTAATTAAAATCGTTTGCTGGCCTAACCATAGTTTCCAAGCTTCTTTAGAAACATTGTCATACATTTTTTGACCTAACTCACCTGGAAAAGGTAAAAAATCCAATCCCTCTAATTCTTCGCCCATCTTGACACATTGAACTTTTCTAGACATCTTCACTCTCTCTCATCAATTGAACTAATTTACTCACAGGAGCGGGAACCCCCAAAACAGCCTTGTCCTGACAAAGTGATTGACGACACACCCACTCACCTTCACTTTTAATTTGGTGTTTATTCACGCCTTGAACAACCATTGGAATAATATCCAAATGATAGTGACTAAAGGTGTGACGAAATACCGACCATTCTACCAAACTCTGAACCGTGTCCGTTGAAATTTCATTTTCGCTAATATAATCCAAACAATGTTGACGTGTCTCATGCTCTGGAAAACTCCACAAACCTCCCCAAATCCCTTTTTGAGGCCGTTGTTGCAACCAAAGTTGACCCTGTGTATTTTCCAATACCAAAAAAAATGCCTGTTTAACAGGCTTCTCTTTTTTAGGCTTAGAAAAAGGAAAGTCCGCCACTCGTTCTTGTTGGTACGCCAAACACCCTTCGCGTATCGGGCACGAACCACAACTTGGCTTACTGCGCGTACAAACGGTCGCTCCTAAATCCATAATGGCCTGAGTGTAATCACCAAACCGCTTACTGGGCGTTAAGGCATCCGCTTGCTGCCATAAAAACTGTTCATTTTTTCGCTCCCCCGTCCACCCTTCAAGTGCAAAATAACGACTCAACACCCGTTTTACATTGCCATCTAAAATAGGATAACGCTGATTCAACGCAATGGATAAAATCGCACCTGCGGTCGAGCGTCCAACCCCAGGAAGCGCCAAAACATCCTCCCATTGAGCAGGAAACGCACCGCCAAAATGCGCCATAATCATTACCGCACTTTTATGTAAATTACGCCCTCTAGCATAGTAACCCAAGCCCGACCAATGCGCCAAGACCTGCTCCTGATAGGCCATTGCCAAAGCCTCTACCGTGGGAAACGCGGCCATAAAACGTTCATAATAAGGAATGACCGTTTTCACTTGCGTTTGCTGTAACATAATTTCAGACACCCACACCCGATAAGGCGTTATTTCCTGTTGCCAAGGTAAATCATGGCGACCATGTTGGTCGAACCACTGCAATATTTTTTTTGAAAAAGAGGACACATCAAACCCAACAATAAAGAATAACGGTATACTATACGGATTTACAACAGTGCAACAACCTCTTGTTATGACAACCTCCGAAAACGCATCCAATTCAAACATCCCTAAAAACTTTCGAATTAAAAGCTTTGCTTTACGCCAAGGCCGTCTTTCTCAAGCACAACAAAGAGCCATTGATACACTTTGGTCCACCTTTGGTCTTGACGTTGACAATACGTTATTAGACTTTACGCAAGTATTTAAGCGTGACGCGCCGACCATCGTTGAGATTGGGTTTGGTATGGGAAAAAGCTTGGCTGAGATGGCGGAGGCCAACCCCGATCAAAATTACATTGGCATAGACGTTCATCGCCCAGGTGTTGGGGCGCTGTTACGGTTGATTGCGGAAAAAGGGCTGACGAATGTTCGGGTCTTTAATCATGATGCCATTGAGGTGTTAGAGCAGTGCATTCCTAAAAATAGTTTGGCGGGTCTGTATCTGTTTTTTCCTGATCCGTGGCATAAAAAACGCCACCATAAACGCCGCATCCTTCAACCCGCGTTTGCGCAAAGCATTGCGCAGCACCTTAAGGTAGGCGGTCACTTTCATATGGCGACCGATTGGGAGAACTATGCGGAACACATGATGGAGGTGATGAGTACCGCACCAAATTATCGCAATACCGCAGGTGAAAACGCTTACACGCCACGACCAGACTACCGCCCGTTAACTAAGTTTGAGCAACGCGGACAACGTTTAGGGCATGGCGTTTGGGATTTGATTTTTGAACGTATTTAAAAAGTAGAGGTCTTGGTCTTAAGAAGCGTTTTTGAAAAATTCTCCAACTTGTTTCAATAGGGCTTTTTGCTCTGGTGTGCCCAGTGATAATGAGACTAAATTCATCGTCCAAACGGCTTGCTCTGGGGTATTTTTTGCTCCTAACACACCCTTATAAGTCACTGGGATGGTGAGTCCTTTTAAAATTTCACCCCCCCCTGTTGGACGGTCAACAAACAGAATAAGTCCCGAATCAATTTTAGCGGCCGTTAAATCAAATGTACCTGCGCCCGTAATCGAAAATCGTTCGCTACGTACATCCAATTTTCGCGCCGAATATACCCCATCTAACCAATGTCCCAACACGGTCATTTTTTGAACGTCTGTTGAGCTGGGTTGAAGGTTCAACTCGCCTTCCAGCAGTGTGTTAACATCCATGCCATGCACTTTTGCATCCGTCACGTCCAGAGAGAGTTTACCCTTAAGCCCTGATTTTAATTCCGACAGCTGATTACCCATGGTTTTCAAGTCAAATCGACTTACCATTACGCCTGCCAAAACGGGAAAGACTTTAATTTCGGTTAAATCCAATTGATTCAAACGTCCTTTCCAGTGATAAGCGGGTTGCTCTCCAGCAAGGTCTATGGTTAAGCGAGAGAGTAGCTCGCCTTGATACAATTTGGCGTCTAAAGGCGCAAGTTCCAATACGCCTTGCTCTGCTAGGAGTTCAACCTCCAACGCATCAACTTGAACGTCAAAGGCGGTTACATTCGTTAAGCTTAGCGCTCCCGTTGCGTTTAAATTTTGTAAAAAATCGAGGGAAATCGGCACAGGAATTAATGTTTTTGAAGAAATAACTGTTTTGGATTCACTAGAAAGCATCGAGTCTAAATTACTCCCCCCCCCTGTTGAGATAGGGGGGGGAGTAATTTTGGATTGAGGCATATACGCACGGTACAACTCAAAGTTTAAGTGGTCGATATTCACTTCAAAATTTAACTGTTGATCGCCTTGCAGTTCATATGATAACCCGCCTGTAATGTGACTGTCATCAATGTTTACATCCAATTTATTTAATAACAGTAAATCGCCATCCCAGTGCCAATCAAACGTACCATTGCCTTCAGTGAGTGCTTTTTTATTTACAAATTTAGGCAGTGGTACGCCTAAATGTTTTGCCCACTCTTTAAAGTTAAGGCTCTGAATATTTGCCGATCCTGCCAACACGGTATTTAAACCTAAGTTTCCTGAAAAACTGGTGTCTAATTGACCGTCTAGTCCATTAAATATCGCATTTTCTACCGTCATATCTAATGAGTCCAGTTCCAGTTCAAATCGTTTTCCTTGTGTAGTTAATCGAATTTCAGGAGTGTTTGTTTCTTCTGGCAAGCGTACTTTAAACACGCCATGCCACTGACTTAACTGCCATGTTTTAAATAATGAATCAACCTCCAACTCACCATTCAACGTGACATCAAACATGCGCTCAGACAAGCTGCTTTGATAAGTAAACTCACTGCTCACGTCAAACGGTTGCTCTTGACGCACACCAAACGCCAACACGTTCACATTCAAAAGTGTTTCAGCAAAACCACTGGTTTTATCATAAAGTTGAAATTTACCCTCACGAATCACCAAACTGTCTAACCCCCAAGGCGTTGAATTTTGAGGAGCTGTTTTAGAATTTTCTCCCCCCCCTGTCTCGGCATTAAGGCTTACTTGAACTCTCTCTAGCGATT
>JAMOLY010000234.1 GCA_027068835.1 Thiomicrorhabdus sp.
TTACCGACATTTTCCTTAGTGGTGGCGAGCATTTTACGCCCCCCTACGCCATCAAGACTTACGTTAACCATTGCAGAACCTTGCTCTGGATCAAGTCCTGAAGAAGCACTGACCACGTTTTCACCATCAACAATCGTGCCACGTTTTAATAGGATTGGACGACCGTCTCTAAAGTTATACACAATCGAACCATGCGGAGCATAGCCTGTTTTATCGGCACGGTAGGCATCGCCACGCTCTTCCACCAATCGAAATTCAAGCGTTGCTGTTGCGCCCAAAATTTCTTTGGCACGTGCGGTGTCTTGAATACCGGGAAGCTGAACCACAATACGGCGATCACCTTGTTGCTGAATCACTGGCTCGGCCACCGCTAACTCATTCACTCGATTACGTAAGGTGGTTATATTTTGTTGTAACGCAAATTTTTGCGTTTCAGCAATGGTTTGATCTGAAAAACGCAACTGAACTTGAGGGCTTGACGTCTCTTCTACTGGCTTTAGACTGAAACGGTCGCTGTATTTTTCAGTTAAAATTGCTAACCCCGATTCCATCGTTGGCAGGTCTTTAAATTTAACCGCCAATGTTTCGCCTTCCATCTCAACCGCTAAGTAGCGCACTTTGTTTTCACGCAACACGCTTTTAATTTCATCCACATAACGTAAATAGGCTTTGGAAACGGCCACTTCCATATCTACGTCCATTAAAAAATGCACCCCCCCTCGCAAATCCAAACCCAAATACATGGGTGCTGCGCCTATGCTTCTTAAAATATCGGGGGTGGATGGCGCTAGGTTTAAGGCCACCACGGCTGTTCGTCCCAACATTTCTTTTAAGATTGATTTCGCTTTCAGTTGATCTTCAGTACCTTCAAAGCGAATTAAAAAACGTCCATTTTCAAACACAGAGGATTTCACGGGAATTTCGGCCATTTCCAAAGCCTTTGCTACCTGCTCTTGCGTTTCAAACCCAAAGGTAACTGATTTTGCAGGCGAAATTTGCACGGCGGGATCTTCACCAAACAAGTTAGGCAATGCATAAGTAATGCCGATGACCGTCACCACAATCAATAACAAGTATTTCCATGCAGGATACTTGTTCGATATGATATTTTGCTGTGTTTGAAACATACACTTCATTCCATTTTCAAAAATAGGGGGGGGGAGAAAATTTTATCGCATATTTAGCGCGACATACGTAGTCTTACCGTAAGCGTTCAGAAACAACAAAAGGGGCTAGGAACGTGTCCTAAACCCCCTTTTGGCTTGATTAAAAGACAATTACTCGCCTTTCAATGTTCCTTTTGGCAGTAAACGCGAAATATTTTGGCGTTCAATTTTGACCACAACGTTATCGGCAATTTCAACATCGCAAAATGAATCACTCATTTCAATAATTTTACCCGCCATGCCACCGTAAGTAACGACTTCGTCGCCTTTCTTAATGGCTTCAACCAACGCCTTATGCTCTTTTACTTTTTTCTGCTGTGGGCGAATCAATAAAAAGTAAAATACAACAAACAATAAAACCAGCGGAATAATTCCTTCCCAACCACTGCCTGTCGAAGCGGCGGCGCCTTCTGCCATTGCATCACTGATAAAAAAACTCATAAAAATAACCTCCAAAAATAAGTAAAGTCGCGCTTCAGGTAATCTCTGAAATAGGTTAGATATAACCTACTTCAAGGACGGCCTGAGACGTTACAAAAATTTAACCGCTGTATTGTGGCATAACTCCGCCCAAAAATCTCAAATTTTGCGTAATTTTTATACGCTTATATTATACGTTTAAAGCGGGAACAGATCGTCCGATGCCTTGATAAAAGTCCTCAACAAACGCATCCAATGCATTCTGTGCAATCGCTTCTCGCATTCCTTTCATCAAGTCTTGGTAATAATGTAAATTGTGAATGGTATTAAGCCGTGCGCCTTGAATCTCTTTACACTTATCCAAATGGTGTAAATACGAGAGCGTATAATTTTGGCAAGTGTAACAACTGCACGCTTTATCAATCGGGTCTAAATTAATCTTGTGCTTGGCATTGCGCAACTTCACCACGCCTTGGCGTGAAAACAAAAAACCATTACGCGCATTACGCGTGGGCATGACACAATCAAACATATCAATGCCACGGCGTACCGCCTCCACCAAATCTTCTGGCTTGCCTATGCCCATTAAATAGCGGGGTTTGTCTTTTGGCATGTGAGGTTCGGTGTAGTCTAAAGTTGCCATCATCTCCTCTTTTGGCTCTCCAACCGATAACCCACCAATGGCATAACCATCAAAGCCAATTTCGGTCAAACCATCCAGTGAGATTTTTCGCAAGTCTTCATACATGCCGCCCTGCACAATCCCAAACAGTGCCGCGGGGTTATCGCCATGCGCTTCTTTAGAACGCTTTGCCCAGCGCATCGACAACTCCATCGACTCTTTTGCTACGGAGTGCTCCGCAGGATAAGGGGTGCATTCATCAAAAATCATCACAATGTTTGCGCCCAGCTTGCGCTGTACTTCCATAGACTCTTCAGGCCCCATAAAAATTTTAGCGCCGTTTACAGGGCTATTAAACGTAACACCCTTCTCTTCAATTTTTCGCATTTTGCCTAAACTAAACACCTGAAAACCACCAGAGTCGGTCAAAATAGGGCCTTTCCACTGCATAAACCCGTGCAAGCCATCGTGCAGTTCAATAATGTCGGTACCAGGGCGAAGCGACAGATGAAACGTATTGCCCAAAATAATTTGCGCCCCCGTGGTCTCTACTTCTTCGGGCGTCATACCTTTTACCGAGCCATAAGTACCAACGGGCATAAATGCAGGCGTTTCCACAACTCCACGGGCAAATTTTAAACGGCCTCTTCGCGCGCGTCCGTCGATATTGTCTAGTTCAAATTCCATTCAGATTCCATTAATTTTTTAAAGAGAAAATAGGGGGGGATTTTTATTTATTCCGATCTTGGAAACACCAACATCGCATCGCCATAACTGAAAAATCGGTACTCTTGTTTCACAGCGTGTTGATACGCCGCCATAGTACGTTCATAACCCGCCATCGCAGAGACCAGCATGATTAAAGTCGATTCTGATAAATGAAAATTGGTAAACAGCACATCCACCTCTTTAAATTCATAACCTGGGGTAATAAAAATATCGGTCTCTCCCTGATACGGAGCCAACTCCCCCGTTGAACTCAATGCAGACGCACTCTCCAAACAACGCACAGAGGTCGTTCCAATCGCAAACACTCGCCCACCCTTGGCTCGGGTTTGTTTCACTTGGTCCACTAAGGTTTGATCGACTTCTAAATATTCCGAGTGCATCACATGCTCTTCAATATCGTCTACCTGAACGGGTTTAAACGTACCTGCCCCCACATGCAAGGTCACAAACCCAACTTGCGCGCCTTTGTCTTGAATGGCTTGCAGTAGCGCTTCATCAAAATGTAAACCTGCCGTGGGCGCGGCCACTGCGCCAGGTTTTTCGGAGTAAACGGTTTGATAACGCTCT
Source organism: Thiomicrorhabdus sp. (assembly GCA_027068835.1). Lineage (GTDB taxonomy): Bacteria > Pseudomonadota > Gammaproteobacteria > Thiomicrospirales > Thiomicrospiraceae > Thiomicrorhabdus. The sequence continues at coordinate 3,505 of JAMOLY010000234.1, forward strand.
TTATCGGCCTCTTGATCTTCCGCACGTTCAATGTAAGGGGGCAATGGCATGTGACCATGCGCCTCAATCAACTCTAAAGCAGAGTCATCGGACAGCACTTTCACCACAAATAGGTCGTCTTGTCGTCCCAATACTTCAATATCAAATGCGTCTTCAATTCTCAAAACAGCCCCCGCCTTAGGCGAACGACTGGAACGAATATGGGTTAACAACGTGTGATTATCCAAAACACGCTCAATCAACAACTCCACCTGACCGCCCGTGCTTTTTTTGCCAAACAGTCGAGCAGGAATCACCTTGGTATTATTAAACACCAACAAGTCGTTTGGCTGAACATAAAAGAGTAAATCAGGAAATTGCTGATCTTCTACCCCCCCGTCAGGCAACATCACCAACAAGCGACTGCCACGTCGCTCTGCGGCGGGTTGTTGTGCAATCAAATATTCAGGAAGCTCAAAAAAGAAGTCTTGTCGTTTCACGAAAAAAGGCCTTAAGATAAAAGTGGCGGTATTCTCTCTGATTACACCTTTATTTTCAAGAACTTAATCCAGTATAAAAACCAATAAAAGCAAAATAACAACCCCATATTTAAGTTGACAGTACCAAAGCGACTCTCTATAATTCGCCGCACACATATTTGCCAGTGTGATGGAATTGGTAGACATGACGGATTCAAAATCCGTTGCTTTTGCGAGCGTGGCGGTTCGAGTCCGCCCACTGGTACCATACGTTTTAAACGTATAACACTTCTATAGTACGACCGTAGCTCAGTTGGTTAGAGCACTACCTTGACATGGTAGGGGTCGGTGGTTCGAATCCACTCGGTCGTACCAATTTTTAGATTCACCTTCAATCTAAAAATTTCTCCCCCCTTCCACTGCGTTTCCAAATTAAATCACTCACATAAGTCTTATGCTATGATTGATCCCCTCAGTTCATAACGAATAGTAAACATTCACTCATGCCATCATCGTTAAAAGTCGCTCTATACATTCTGATACTCTCTTTAAGCGTTGCCAGTTGCACCACTCCAAAACAGGGCATACCAACGGTAGAACTGCCACAGCAAGGCATTACCGCTCAAAACATTGGGATATTGGTTAAAAATAACGACGAACTCTCTCTGCGTACCGCCCTGCTTTATAAACAAGAACGCAATATTCCAGAAGCCCATATTTTTTACCTTGACCTTCCCAACAAAGCCAACGTTTCTCCCACACAATTTAATGCGGCCTACCAAACCTTAATGAGCCAAGTAGGCGATAACATTCAAGCGTTTGTGGCCACATGGAAAGCGCCTTACCGCGTGGACTGCATGTCCATCACCAGTGCACTGGCCTTTGGTTACGATAAAAAATGGTGCCAACCCAAGAAGAAAGGCTGCTTTCCCACCCCAAACTCTACCTACTTTAACAGCAACAGCATCGCGCCTTGGAAAGATCTAAAGATGCGCCCGACCATGTTATTAACAGGTCAAAACTATGAAGTCATTCATGCATTGGTGCAACGAGGCGTAAAATCCGATGGTACACGCCCTAAAGGGCACGCCTATTTAATCAATACGAAAGACAAAGCCAGAAGCACCCGTGCAGGAATATTTAAACAGTTTGCAACCCTTTTCCCTAACAACCCCTTATTGGAAACACATTTTTTAGACGCATCTAAACCGTCGTCCATTACAGACTATATTTCTCTTAAAAAGAATGTGATGTTTTATCAAACAGGGTTAAAGCACGTACCCGACATTCACACCAACCACTACCTACCGGGTGCGGTGGCAGACCACTTAACCTCTTTTGGGGGCAATGGACTAAGTGAAAAAGGGCAAATGAAAGCGTTTCGATGGCTGGAAGTTGGTGTAACAGGAAGCTACGGAACCGTGGTTGAACCTTGTAATTATGTGCAAAAATTTCCAAATCCTGGGATTTTAATCCCCAGATACCTACAGGGCGAAACCTTAATCGAAGCCTACTGGAAATCCGTTTTACAACCCAGCGAAGGTCTGTTTATTGGTGAACCTCTCGCCAAACCGTATGATCTATTTAAGGTTCGCCGCTCAAATAAAGCCGTGATCATTACCACCAATCGGCTCAATCCCAATCAACCTTACCAACTATTAGCGTGGCATAAAAACAGTCAACAATTTAAACCCGTTAAAGCAAATTTTAGCATCATACCTCGTGACAAAATCGTGACCATTTACATACCAAACGCCACTTCAAGCCAATATAAAATCGTTGAGCTGTAATCAAGTGTAATGGCTCCATAAGAGCGACCGTTTCCTATAAAACCGATCTATAAGCCCAGCCTAAGATTAGAGTGTATCACCTCAATTAACGATTTTGGTACGCCATTTTCACGAGCAAGCACTTGCCATTGTGAGACGTGTTCAATGGTTTCATCAATAATTTGATCTATTTTTTTTCGGGTAAAGATAGGGCTTAATTTATCCAATGAATAAAAATCACTGCGCGTAAAATCGTCTCGCTTACCGTTTAAGCTCATCCAATGACTGTTTACCCATTGACTCCCCTTTTTGTAACTGTAGGCTAAATCGTAAGCGGGAGCGAGTTGCCATTGATGTTTTGAGTTCAAATAAAACGAGAAGTTTTTAGCGTGATCATCGTGATTACGCGCCACGATATTAAATACCATCCGTTTTAAAAGCTGTTCGGCCTCAATCGCTGATAAGCGCAGTTGTCGCATAACACCAAACAGCTCGGCATAAGAGTAGGAACCTGGCTTTTTATAATCCACATGCGCCAAACCATTAAGCGTTTGTACGTGTGTTTTTTGATTACCTACACGGTCAAATCGTTGCGTAATAAAGTGACGACGTGACCCTTCGTCCAACAATTTACAGGGCATCATCTCAATGCCACACGCGCTTGCCATTAACGCATACACATATTCCATTGCGCCATACCCCATAGGGTCGCCAAACGTTTCTTTGCCTTTGTGATGTTCACTCACTCCATCAAATTTCATTAAGTAGTATGTAAAATCGTCGGGTATACTGGCTTGCCCAGAGCGCACTTGCGTAAAGTCACGATTAAACGCCAACACCGCCTTGGGTCTTGCACCACCCGCACTGGTACCAACGGAAAGCAATGCCATCATGGCATCCGTATTTTCGTGATCGTTGCTTAGTAGCTCTACACTAAAGTTATTTCGATCATCAATAATGTCTTGTGCGATGCTAACGAGCGACTCTATTCCAATTTGCTGTGAAGCATTTAGACTTTTAAGCTTGGTGGCAGGCGAATACTCAAGCGCACCCATGCCTCGTTTTCCAGTATATTGCAGTCGTTGCAATGGGGTAATATCATGAGGTTGCTTACCTTGTCTTGCAATCCAAGCATTTAACACGGTATTACCAAAGTCATCTGGCAACGAATCCGCAATTAAACCGGGCAAGCCCTTATAGGTTTCGTGCCCAAGCTCAGGGAAGCTGTAAACACGCTGTGAGGATTTAGATAAATCGGCGATGGGCATTTTAATGGGCGACAGCTCTATGCCTGTACCCATAAAAGCAACATCGTACTCAAATGCGCCCAAACTTGTATCGATATTATAGCTAAGTGCGCCCACTATATGGCTCTGATAATGCACATTAATAACTTCCATTACCATTCTAATTCAACCTCTTTAATAAACCCGCTGCTGGCTCCAGCATCGCCTCTTGTACCAGAGGCTCGTTGACGTTGCTTGCCTTGTAGCTTTGACAATTGAATGGGAGATATTTCCTGTTTTGGCAAAAAAGCATCAAAATTATCCGCTAAGTTCAGTGCCATCATAATCGCTACCAAGGAGACCAATTGAGCTTGACCTTTTTCAGCATTCATCACCGTTTTACGAGACACTCCCGCCCGCAGGGCAACCTCAGATTGCGTCATATCGCTATTTAAACGTGCTTGCTTTAATCGTGCACCCAACGCTTTTACAATCGAATCAGGCGATTTTTCTTCTATGATCATAGCGACCCCAATTTAGAATATTATCCTGAGTTAGTTAACATAAAGTTAAATTTTTCGGACATTATGTGCGAATAAAAAACTTAGTTAACGCCAGAGTCTATAAAGATTACAATATCGCACATTACCCTAAATTAATCAACATAAAGCATAAAATTAGTAACCTAATAATACTCTAACGAAAATTTCACCCCCCCTATATCAATACAAAATTTCATACAAAAATTATGACAAACCCAATAATCTTCGTTATCGTATCAACTGACTCTTAATTACTCTATTGAAAAAATTATGACGCCTCAAAAAACCCTCATTATTGACGACGCAATTCCCTATGCCAATGAAATATTTTCACACTTGGGCAAAGTTATCACCCTACCTGGAAAATGCATTGATACACAAGCCGTACGCCATGCCGATGCGCTAATTATAAGATCTCGCACACAAATAGACCAAACCCTACTTGACAACAGTACCGTGCAGTTTGTAGGCAGTACCGTCGTGGGGCTGGATCATATTGACCAAGCGTATTTACAACAACGAAAAATCACCTTTTACTCCGCCCAAGGATGCAACGCCAATTCGGTGGCCGAATTTATTATCACCACGCTATTTGATTTGGCAGAGCATTTTAAATTTAACCTATCTGAAAAAACGCTGGGAATTGTAGGCGTAGGACACGTGGGAAAATTAGTGCATCAAAAAGCGAAAGTACTTGGCATCACCTGTTTATTAAATGATCCACCCAGAGAACGCAAAGAGATTCACTTAAATCATAAAGAAGGGGGGGGGGAAAGTTTTGTTTCATTGGATAAATGTCTTACTGCTGACATCATCACCTTTCATACGCCACTGACCACGACGGGAGAGGACGCTACCCTTGATCTACTTTCAGCAGAACGCTTACAGCAGATAAAACCAAGCCAAATCGTTATCAATGCGGCGCGAGGTGGTATCATCAATGAAGCCGCTTGGAGTCAAATCCGAACACTCGCCAACGTAATTGATTGCTGGGAGAACGAACCTAAAATTTCTCCCCCCCTATACCAAACCGCCTATTTAGCCACGCCACATATTGCAGGGCATTCACTTGAAGCAAAAGTAGCAGGCAGTGAAATGGTCTACCAAGCCCTTTGTAAGGCTTGGAAAATCGCACCAAAAACAGACTGGAAAAATTTTCTCCCCCCCCCTACCCAATCCATTACGCTGACGGAGAAAAAAACCGTACAAGCCACCCTAAATGCACTGTTTAAACAAACTCATGACATTCATAAAGATGACCAAGCAATTCGTGCCAATGACATCAAAACGGTACACCAAAGATACGAATATTATCGCCGTCATTTTCCTGTTTATAGAGAGTGGCATCAGCATTGTATAAAACTTCCTAATAGCCCATTGCTTAAAAAGGTTATCAAACCGCTTAGGTTTACGACATTTTAATGTACCCCAAATTCACATATAGAAATACGAATTAAAGTGCATTCGCTAGATGTGTCAAGGGCTTGTACCCTAAAGGGCATAAATGCTATAAACGTATTTTTTATGTATGGATCTGAGAGCGACACGAACCTATCTAAAAAAGTCGATTTCGTCTATACTCACGGCTTTGTCACTTAATTAGAACTCCCATGAAAATGTTAAAAACATTAATCCTTTTCACTCGATCATTGATTTTTTATATTGGGCATTACGCAATCATTGTTGTTTTTTCATTAATCGGACTTCTACTAACGCCAACACCATTGAAACTGCGGTTAAAATTTATGCGTCTGGGGGTAAAACTTTGCCTTTTTTGGCTTAAAGTCAGCTGCAATATTTCCCATAAAGTCCATAACATAGAATGCATTGATTCCAGTAAACCCAGTATTATCTTATCTCGGCATGAATCAACATGGGAGGCACTTGCCTTTCATGCTATTTTTCCTCTGCAAATTAATGTCGTCAAAAAAGAACTCAAAAAGATTCCTTTTTTTGGTTTAATCTTAAGCACCATTGAATCAATCGTCATTGATCGAAAACAGGCTCTTAAAGCCATTAAATACATCAAAAGAAAAGGCTCTCAAGCCCTTAAACATGGCTTTTGGGTGGTCATATTTCCCGGGGGGACGCGAGTCTTACCAGGTGAACCTAGCCAGATTCAATCAGGGGGCCTTATTTTTGCAAAACAGATGAAAGTCCCTGTGTATTTAGTCACACACAATGCTGGTACGGTTTGGCCTAAAGGAACGCTTATTAAATACCCAGGTACCATTGATATTTATATAAAACCGCTTGATGATGTTGAAAATCAAACATTACAAACTATTCGTACTGAAGCCCAAGATTGGTTTCAAGAAAAGTATTAAAAAAATACAACATTTTGTACTTAAAACTTACCCATTAAAAAAGGTCTCAAACTATGTTAACGCCTGAACAATTAGAAGTCGCAAATTTAATTATTAACGCGGTCAATCTTGAAGACATCAATGCGAATGAAATAGACCCTAATGAAGCTATTTTTAACGATGGGCTAGGCTTAGATTCAATTGATGCACTCGAAGTCTCTTTAGAGTTAAGCAAACAATTTGGTGTCAAAATAAAATCAAGTGATGAAAATATTAATGATATTTTTAAATCCCTTGCTAGCTTAACTGAATTTGTTCAAGCCAATAAAACGTACTAAAAATAATTGGTATTAAATGCGCTCAACTCTCTTTAAAAACCAAAGCCATTCTGAGATTGAAGCGCTGTGGTTTTCAGATACGTTCATTTATAGTCGTAGCCAAGATCAAAACCTAAGTCGTTGGGAAATAGTACAAGTAGCCATACGCTTAAGTCTTAAGATCATCTCAGAACAATCACTCTCTGCGATTGTTTTTTTTCAACAGCGACACTATTTTTTGATCAGCTGTCTCGCCATTGCTTTAAAAAATGGCCGAGTCATCTTACCGCCTAATACCACCGAAAACACCTTAAAAAAGTTACAAGAAGAGTCCTCTAATCTTTGGGTATTGGGGGACAATACTCCCCCAATACTTCAACAGACACATCAAATATCCTCTCAAGAAATTGATGTAATTATTCGCTCAGTTAAACATTTTACCCCCCCTTTTAAGCTCGATGAATTGACGTGCTTTTTTGAAGATATACATCAATCTAAAATTTTACTTTATACCTCAGGCTCCACAGGAGAGCCCAAGTGTGTAATCAAAACATGGAAAAACATGATTGAATCGGCCAATCTGGCTATTGGTCGTTTTAACTTAATGACCCCCTGTTTTATAGTAACCACTGTTCCAAATCAACATATGTTTGGATTAGAAACCTCTATTTTTTGGCCTTTTTTCTCAAAAGCAAGCTTATGGTATGAGCGCCCGATCTTTCCCGATGACATTATCTCAGCCCTATCTGCCCACACTCAACACCCTGCTTTACTGGTTTCAACCCCGCTGCACCTGAAGAAAATCACCGCCTTTCAATTAGACTGGCCAAAGCATTTAAAGCGGCTACTCTCCGCCACCGCACCCATGCCACCCTCCTTAGCTCAACAAATTGAAACTCAAATGGGCGTACAAGTGTTTGAAGTTTATGGCAGTACTGAAACCGCTTCAATCGCCTCCAAACAGAGTACCTCTACAAACCTGTGGTTATGCTATCAACAGGTCGAATTTCAAAAAATGAGTCTTAATCAATACACTGTTAAGACGCCGGGGTTAAATGCGTTTGAGCCATTGAATGATCAAATTGAGCTCATTGATCACCAACAATTTAAGTTAGGTAAACGAGACAGTGATTTAATAAAAGTGGCTGGTAAACGCACCTCGTTAACAGAGTTAAATCAGTACCTACAATCCATAGAAGGTATTTCTGAGGGGGTTTTTATACAGCCTAAAAACACAGAAAGACTGGTAGCATTTGTGGTTTCAACTCTCCGTAATGCAGAAATTCAAAAAGCGCTCCGAAAAATGATTGATCCCGTTTTTTTACCTCGGCCAATCATTACTTTGCATACTCTGCCAAGAAATGAGGTTGGAAAAATCTTATATAATGAACTGTCAAAGGAACTTGTTAAATAATGCAATTAACCGATATTTTTTTAATTTCAGCCCAGCATCCATGTTTAACGGGGCACTTCCCTAATCACCCTATTGTGCCCGGTGTCGTTTTACTTGAAAAAGTCGAAGCATTATTAAGCCAACAGCTAACAAACTGGCGCATTACAGAGCTTAATACGGTAAAGTTTCTAAATACTGTTTTACCAGAAGAGTCTATAGAAATTACGATCGAGACAGATCAGCTTACAAGCAAGCAGAGTGTTTCTTTTAACCTCTATAACCTCAAAACTCAAACCAAAGTGGCGACGGGAAAAATAACCCTCACGCCAAACACATAGGTACAATATGGCGCAAAGTTGGCAACAAGAAAAAGAGATGTCCAATGCCTTTTGGCTAACACTCATCATCAAAATCGCTCTCAAACTCCCACGCTGGAGTGTTCGATTACTGTTGCATCCCATTACCTTTTTCTTTCTCTTAATCGCGCCTAAAAAAAGGCAGGTTTCTCGCCACTATCTCGCACGTGCTTTGAATACAAAGCCTAGAATTTGGCATATTTATAAACACTTTTTTTGGTTCTCGTCCATTTTGCTCGACAAAGTGTATTTTTTAACCCAAAAAAAAGCCCTTTTTGATGTTACCTTCTCTAATCGAGAAACGGTTATTTGCTCCTTAAAACAACACCCTGCACAGTTTTTTATCAGCGGACACTATGGTAGTTTAGAGGCGTTAAAAGCCTGTTATTCCAGCCAAGACTATACAATCAACCCTGTGATCAAACTGGATCACAATCAAACGGTTGTTAATTTATTTAAAAACCTCAACCCAGCCTTTTACGATAATGTAATCCCCTATAACGGCTTAGAAACCACTTTTAAAATCTATGAAACCTTAAAAGAGGGGGCTTCTGTCGCATTGCTGGCCGACCGACCGATTGAAAACGCGTCAACCATTAGCGTTACATTTTTAGGCGACCAAATCTTGCTGCCCGAAGGGATTTTTGAAATGATTCTTCGCTTTCCTTTTCCTGCAAATATTTTCTTTTCTCAATACCAAGGAGGAAATCGCTACCATGTTCATTGCATTCCGATGCCGGTCGAAAAAGAGGACACGCCACACACTCTCGCTCAAAAATTTGCACACATACTTGAACAACAGTGCTTAGAAGCCCCTTATAATTGGTTTAATTTTTATACTTACTGGATTGAGCCGAATCATGATATTTAAACAGTGGATCATTATTTTAGGATTGATGCTGCCGATCAATTCATTCGCTCAAACCATAAAACTAACCGAGCTGTTCCATGCCCTCAGTTTAATTAAAACAGAACAAAAGTATTTTACTGAAAGGCAGCTAGACCCTTTTCTCGATATTTTACAAACACGTTCAGGTGTTATGCACTACCAATCACCTAACTTATTAGAACAACACTATCAAACGCCTATTAAAGGCCGCATTACCTTTACGCCAACACAGATAAAAATAGATTTTCCAGACCGTACCTTAGAGCTGTCCGTGGAACGTTTTCCAGAAATATCACTGTTCTCTCAGACCTTTCTAACGCTCTTAAAAGGCGATTTAAGCGCCTTACGTAAAGACTTTACACTAACCTTTCACACTAAAGATGACTTAACTTGGCAGCTGGATTTGATCCCCACCCATCAACTTAAAAAACACCTACAGTCCATTAACATCACGGGAGCTCAGTCGGAGATACAATCCATTTTACTGACTCAACGTTCAGGAGAGTGGCGTAAGATAACGCTGCAATCTAACCCGCCTAGTACACCGTAACACCATGAAATTCGTATCTAAAATCAATTTTGTTCAGCCCTTATTATGGATTTTTATTTTCATTCTTATCTGGGCAAGTCTGGTTGTCGTTTTTAATAAAGCCCCCTTTAAAAATGAACTTACTCAATTTTTTCCTCTAAAAAATAATATTGAATCCACCTACTTACAAAATCGCTTAGTGCCAAACCAAAGTAGCAGCTGGTTAATGCTTTCGATCCAAACAGACCATTCAAACCAACCCTTAGAAGAGATAAGCCAGTCAATTCAGAAACACCTATTAACCCTAAATGGAGTTCAACAAGCCTTAAATGGATCAGAACCCGTACAAAGTCCTTTACAACAAGAGACCCCCCCTAAGCTCTACCCATACCGTTATTTACTCACGCCTTTTGAGCCATCTCAATTAAAAACGCACATACAACAACGCTGGCAAGAGTACCAACTTGGTTTTGTTTTAGACAAACCATGGCTCTTAGACGACCCCTCTTTTCAATGGGGCATTTATCAAGCGAGCCTAAACCCTAGCCAAGCGCTTTCTAAAAAAAGTGGTGTTTGGTTTCATGATCAAACACAGTCCGTTCTGCTGCTGATTCAAGCCGATAATCAAGCGGATGTGCTCACACACTTATATCAAGAACTTGAGAAAATAGTAGGCGAAGATCGGTTTTATTTATCTGGTGCAGACTGGATTGCACAACAAGCACAGCAGCAAATAAAACAAGAGATTAACGTCATCACCACCCTTGCACTAGGGATGGTTTTACTGGCGTTATTCATTGCATTTAGATCCGCCAAGCTTATTCTATTGAGCAGTTTGCCACTTTTAGGGGCTTTTAGCATTGGAATATTAAGTACCATTAGCCTCTTTGGCAGCATGCAGCTTATTACCCTTGCTCTAGGGGCTATTTTATTAGGCGTTGCCATTGATTACCCCATCCATTTGATTTCGGCCTATCAATCTCGAAAAAAGTCCAGCATTGAAAAAATTTGGTTAACGGTACGACTGGGAGCGCTCACCAGTGTTTTTGGATTCTTAACCTTATGGTGGGTGGATATAAAAGGGTTACAGCAAATCTCTATTTTTGCCGCCAGTGGCTTATTAGCGGCCATCGTCATCACACAAGCCCTAAAGCCCTATCTTGCCCGACACTACCCACCCAACCCTCCTGAACAAGAGAGCCCTGTTTCAACAGACACCACAAAGAGCTCCTCTACTCATCCCATTAAATTTTTATTCTTAGGTCTGTCGGTGGTTTTAATCATTTTATTTTTAAAGCCAATTCAGTGGCAGGATGATATTGCGAGCTTAAGCCCCGTTTCAAACGATTTAATTCAAAATGATCGTACACTTAGAAGCCTTTTTGAATATAAAGAGGTAGGAAAAAAGCTCCTCTTACCCGCTCAAAGCATAGAGGAACTTTTACAAAAACAAGAGGGACTGATTCACTTACTCGAAACACTCAAATCATCCGGAGCCATTCAACAATATCAACTATTGGCACAGCTCTTACCCAGCCAGCAATTACAAGCTCAACGACAACAAGCATTAATCTCTTCTGAAAACACCGTCGATTTAATCAACGATGCCGTCGAAAATACTCGCTTTAAAGCCTTGCACTTTAAGCCCTTTCAAGAGAGCCTAGAGCAGAGCAAAACCCTCCCATTAATGGCGTTTGATGATTTTATAACCGCTAATGACACAACCGCTCAACTGGCTCACCAACACGTTCTAATGAGGCCAGATCAAGTAATTGGTGTAATCAGTTTATCAGGTGTAACATCGGATGCACTGATACAAGAATTTGTTCAAACAAGCCCTCTACAAGAGCTGATTTACTTTAATCAAAGAGCCTTTGTTGCCAAACAAATTACAGAAACTCGAATGCGTTTACTGCAAATTTTAGGGTTTCTTCTGATGGTTCTTAGCCTCAGTATTTGGCTTAAATTTCGCACCGTGCACGATGTATTGACGGTATTAACACCAATTGTTCTCGCCATAGGATTGACCTTGGCCACCTTCTCACTATTAGGCATTGCATTAAGTATTTTTCATTTAATGAGCTTGATGCTGGTAGCCGCCATCGGCATTGATTACAGCTTGCTCTTTACAGAAAGTACTTCTGAAAAAACCGATGCCAAAATTTGGACACACTCTATTCACGTCGCTTTTTTTACGACATTAGGGTCATTTGGAATATTAAGTTTAAGCCAACTATCCCTATTAAGTGCCATTGGTCTAACGGTTGTAATAGGGGTTTCTTTCTCGTACGGTCTGGCTTATATTATGTCAAAAATAACCCATAAGCCAAACAAAGGACAACTTAAATAAAACCGTATTTAGAAACGAGCAGATTCATTTAATTTTGTTAACTGATAAATAACATCGACCATCTTTTTAGGCTTTACGACAAATACATTCTCTTGATTCCAGACATACCCACTTAACACAGAGACAATAGAGCGAGTCACTTTATCTGTTTTATCTTCGCTAAATAAAATACTCTGTAATCGGCCATCGTACCAAGCATTTACAAACTCACGAAATACATTCACTCCGATCATCATGTAATCTTCGTACTCAACCTGCCAATCAACCACCTCGCCAGCTAACTCTCTAATGGTTAAATCGGCCGCTTTAGAACCCGATTCTAATGCAAGCGTTACCCCTGAGCTAAAAATAGGGTCTAAAAACTCGGTGGCATTGCCGACAATCACAAAGTTTTTATCAAACATTTTACTGACCGAAGCTGAATAACCATTGATAAAGCCGACATCATTCAATTTTGTTGCATTTTGATACCGCTTAGAAGCTGTTGGATTTGTTTGAATAATATAATCAAAAAACTCAGCTTCAGTCATATTAAATTTTTCAAAATACGCCTCATCACACACAATACCCGTAGAGGTTACCCCCTCCTTAAAAGGAATATTCCATATCCAAACTTGGTTATTATCGTGAATATCAACAAAGATATAACCGTCTTGTTCATTCACTAATGGGCGAATATCTCCCACCGTACGGCAAAATACAGCCTTACGAACCGACTGTTCAGAAGCTTTATCCAGTTTTAATAATTTAGGCAGCACACGACCATAACCCGACGCATCAATTACTTTGTTAACATGGTATTGCTCAATATTTCCTAGTTTGGTTTTGACCAAAATTAAGTTCGCTTCGGCATCAAATGCAATCACTTCCGATTCAAACTCAACTGAAACGCCTTTTTCTTCCGCATCCAGTAACAATTCGTGATCAAAAACCTCGCGCTTTACTTGAAAAGAACTATTAAATTTCTCTCCTAAATTCTTTTCAAAATCAATAACCTCAAGTGCTTCTTCTGTCTGAAATGCAACGCCTGGTTTTAACTGAAAGTGAGCCTGTTCAATATTTTGCAACATACCCGCTTCATCCAACAAATCATTACAACGAGGCAGTAACGACTCACCAATCACAAAACGTGGAAATTGCATTTTTTCAACTAACTTAACCTTATAACCTGCCTGTACTAACTTTGCTCCAGCAATTGATCCTGCGGGCCCACCACCAATAATAAATACATCGTAATCTTGATTAACCATCTATTCCCTAGCTTCCTTACGCTTTAATAAAACTATTTAATTATGTTAGGTTTCCCTGAAAGAGAAGTAACCAATCCTGGTAAATTCATCCCTTTTTTAAGCAACTTTTTAGCAACCATCAGGGTAATTTGAGTAATATCAAATCCCGCTCTAAAATGGCTCTCTCTACGCTCTTCAGCATAGACCGTATCAATCGGAATAAACACAAAATCATATCCTAAGTGAGCCGCATCAATAATCACCTCGCTTTCAAATACAAACCCTGATTTATTCTCATAAATAAGGTCAATTTCTTTTAATAGCGCCACAGGGTATAAACGAAAACCAGACTGACTATCGGCAATGGGCGTTCCTGCTGCCCAGCTCACCCAAAAATCAGCGATTCCATTTGCGATGCGCCTTGAGCGTGGTGCATTTTGACGATCTTTTAAACGAGAAGCAATGCACAACGCATTTGGATAGTTCTCAAAATACGTGGCTAATTTAGGGATATCCAATGGATTGTGCTGTGCATCACCATCTAACGTCACCACCGCATCCACACCCAACTCTAACGCTTTAGAAAAGCCCACTTGTAAGGCTTTGGCTTTCCCCCCATTTTCAGGTAGATCAATTAATACCGCATGGGTTTCTTTCACCAAGTCGGCGGTATTATCTTGCGAGGCATCATTCACGACAATAACAACCGGCGTTATGTCTAATGCCTCCTGCACTACCTGTAAAATCGTTAATGTTTCATTATAAGCTGGAATAACTACTGCAAAATTATTCATATTATCTAATTCTATTTAACATTCGTTGATTTCTAAAAAGAAGACTAATAAATCGTCCCGCTTGGTACCAATTTATTAAAAAAGCCTCTAAAATTATTTTATTCAATGAATTTATACTGAAAGGGGATACCGATTTAGCCACCAGAAACTCTGTTTGAAACCCTAAATTTTCAGCCATTAAACGGCACCGTCGTAAATGATAACCACTGGTCACCAAAACAACCTTTAAAGGCAAGTCTTTGGAGCGTAGGTATTCTCGTGTATTTCGTAAATTTTCTAAACTATTTTTGGAACAATCTTCTAAAATAATGTCAGGACGCGTCACTACCAAATGAGGTTCTTTTGCCAACATCGCATTAAAATAGTCCTTTCCAATACGGGCTTCTGTAACCGTATTGCTCCCCGTTAACCCACCTTGAAAAATAAGTATCTCCGGCTGGGAAAAAGGTAAAGTAGCGATCACCGCATCAATACGATGTTGATACTCTAATGCCATTGTATTTTGCTCTAACTGTAATCCAAAAATTAGCCAAATAGAGTATTTAGGCTCAGGATAAACCTGCCTTGCCACTCGATAAACGAGCACTCCATGCCATAAAAGTGCCAAACCACAAGAAAGCAATATCCATAAAACAGAAAGGGACAGCATCAAGATGCCGTCCCTATCCATATTTTCTTTAATTCGACCTTGCGTCGACATTAAAATATTTTTTATAAAACACTTAACTGAACTTGAATCTGGCGATCCAAATTCGTAATCCAACTATTATAGTTTTTATGAATGGTCTTTTTTTCCGCATCATATCTCAGGTTCTCACTACTCTTATACAACAAGCTGTACTCTTTTTCTGAATAAGGAATCGTCACAATCGCCACGTGTTTTCTCAGAATTAAAGTTGCTTCTAACGTATTATCATCAATATCTTTAATTACCCAGCCCAATGATGCGCCAGCCGTCTTAATGGATTTTCTAACCTGCTCTTTTTTATCAATCGAGATCGATACACTACTATGAGATACATTCTTTATAGGCGTCTCCCCGCATGCGGTTAATAAAAAAGACATAGTAACAACCGATAAAACCGCAACCCATTTTTGACATAACATTTTCATTTTAAATCCACCTATATTCTATTAAAAACTAATACTTTTTCTTGATTCGAGCTAGATTATACCACCATTAATTGAGATCACTTGACCCGTTATATAGCTCGATTTTTCTGAGGCTAAAAAGCTTACTAAATCAGCCACTTCCTGAGGTGTTCCCGCCCTTTGCATCGGCACCATTTTCTTAATTCGCTCTTGAGGAAAACTGCTGTCAGCCATCTCTCCAGCAATGACCCCAGGGGCAACGACATTCACGGTAATTTGACGAGAAGCAAGCTCTAATGCAAGCGTTTTACTTGCGCCAATTAACCCTGCTTTTGCGGCGGCATAATTGGCTTGCCCACGGTTGCCAATAACCCCCGCCACCGAAGCGAGGTTAATCACTCGCCCCCAGCGGGTTCTTATCATCGGAAGCAACAGCGGTTGAGTCACATTAAAAAAGCCATTTAAAGAGACATCAATCACCCTCTGCCACTGCTCATGACTCATGCCAGCCATCACGGCATCATCATGAATGCCTGCATTATTCACTAATACTTGAATCGCGCCTGTTTTTAGGAGGGTTGCAATATTTTCTTCCATCGCGGCCACATCTGTTAAGTCAAAGCAGATGGCATAAGCGCATCCTCCCTCTTGCTTAATTTTTTCAACCAACTGTTCTGCTTTTTGCAATTGACTGTTCGCATGAACCCAAACCTCATACCCATCTTTTGCTAACTGCATGGCAATAACAGAACCTAACCCTCCACTGCTTCCAGTGACTAACGCTTTAATTTTTTGCATGGCTTCAGCCTACTCTCTAACGTGATTATCTATTTAGACTATTTAAGGATGTACAACCATCACTCTGCCCGAACAAACATTTTGTTGTACCGCATCCACAATATAAAACTCATACAGCTTACTCATCTCATTGGCGGTGATTAAATCTGCTTTTACCTCTAAAAAAGGGGTTATTGGATCAAAGTACCCCCATTTAATAGACTTTAATAATGCAATATACCCTAACCGAGGTTCCCATTTAGATGTGCTCAATCGCTCTATTAACCCTCCGTGTACCGCAACCGCTTGTGCGCCGTACTCAATTAAATGCATGTTAGAAAGCGCCCCCTCTCTCTTTAAAGGGTTGTTCACCTCTAAATGCGTTTGTGTTTGGCAGCAAATATATTCAGGGGTATACGCTACAATTTTTTCTAATAAGCACATCCCATCTGAATGTGGGATCAGTGTTTCGATATCCAATCTTGCAAGCTCTAAATCCGTCAACATGCTATCACCCATTCGTCAAAGATACATTAATAACACTGTGCTGATTTAACGAAAAATGGATCGGTTTTTTAAGCGGTTTGACAGAGTGCTCTGCAATCGCTTTAAGCAACGTATATCCTTCTGCCGCAGGTACACCGGTGTAAGGATTTTCTTCTTCCATAGACCCCTGCTCTTTTGCAGCCTCTAATGAAAGAGAGAGAACTGGAAATTCCGTAGAGGGTATGACTTGATTCGCATCGATCACCATTGAAAAAGCAAAAGGGACATAAGATTTTTGTAAGGCATCAACCGGCATTAAGTTATCAAGAGGGAGATCATAAATAACCACTAAAACAGGCTTTTTTTCACTTTTTGATTGTAAAACAGTCTCTAATAAACCATTTGCAACGGCATATTTGCCAGCCGAAATCGCATTCGCTGTGGCCTGATTAGACTGACCAATCATCCAATATCCTGCGGGGGCATTATGCACCGAATTATGGAATTGTATGGGGGAAATAAGCGGAGGATCCTCACTCACCGCTTGACACATTTTAGCCGAAATTTGAGGATCACCATCTTTTGACACAAATAAAACGGGAAGATTTTCCGCTTCATTTGGAAACGCTTTTTGAAAAAAACTCAAAGCTTCTTCAGCTGTTTTTAAGGCTATTTTTATCGTCTGCGTCACTCTACGACGTTCATTACTGGGTAAAAAACTCGGGCTGTACTTTTCAAGAGGAAGAGAAAGGTCAAATGCCTCTCCCGCTTGCAGTGTCTGCCTAAAGTCTTGAAAGTTCACGATTCCTGGTGCCGTGACACCCACACTTAATATTTGTGCTTTCATTTCTCCCCCCCTCTTTTCAAAAGAACCGAGGCATTATTGCCTCCAAAGCCAAAAGAGTTGCTCATCGCATACGCCATGTTTAATTCTTTTGTGAGTGATAATGTTTTTAAGGGAACCTTAATCTTTTCCATCATTAAAGCGGACGCTAATTTCTGTTCCAGCACAGGGTCAAATTGCTTTAAATTTAAATTCGCTGGCACAAACTGCTCTTCTAACGCCCACTGACAAAAAATAATTTCCGTTATACCTGCCGCACCCAGCGTATGCCCTACAAATCCTTTTGTTGAACTAATCCAAAGAGGCTTATTTACATTGGCAAGATGACTGATACCCGAAATTTCGGACAGATCATTACTGGGCGTGGCCGTTCCATGCAGATTAATATAATCCACATCATCAATACCAATGCCCGCCTGAGCCATCGCCAACTGCATGGCTAATTGTGCACCTTGCCCCTCTGGGTGAGGAGAGGATATATGGTAAGCATCACTGCTCTCTCCCACCCCCACAACCTGTATCGAGGATTCCGCACTTTCTACTAGTCGATTTTTATCTCCAAGCAACACAAAGCCACCCGCTTCGCCAATATTAATCCCATCACGAGACACATCCAATGGTTTGCAAAGTTCTTTACTGACCAATCCTAACGCATTAAACCCATGTACCGTCGTTAAACACAACGTATCGACACCGCCGGCAATCACCACATCCACAATATCGGCATGTAACCAGCGCTGTGCCACAGAAAAAACCTTTGCACTCGAAGAGCATGCGGTGGAGATAACAAAACTAGGCCCCTGCACATTTAATGCGTCACAACAAAACTGAGCCAAGGATCCCATTTGGTCTGTTTTTTCATAGTCATATTGCTCGGGGGCAAGCTCTCCTCTAAAGACCTCTTCTGTTGCGGCAATCCCCGATGTACTTGTCCCTACCACTAATCCAATTCGGTGCGCACCAAACTGCTCAATCAAAGCCTGCACTTTTTGCGCAAATCCGTCCGCTTGTAATGCTTTCCAAGCCAACTGATTATTTCTGCACTGAAAACTCGATAACTCATCAGGTAATAGAGTGTTCTCAAGCTGATCAATCTCACCTAAATAGGTCTCTATTTCAGTAATTTTAGAGTGAAACGGTGCCTTAGAAGACAGCCCTGTTACTCCCTCTAATAAAGCATTTACATGCTCAGACTTTCCCGAACCCAGTGCTGAGACTAAGCTAGAAGCTAGAATGTGCATAAATCAAAAACTCCATAAAATTGTTTTAAAAAACCTTATTTATAAGGTGCCTTAATTTATAATGTCGACAATTTTAGTACAAAACCAGATGCTATCCAATGAATATTCCTTTTAAACACCCTAAACTCACGGCATCAGAAGCCATTTACGCCGCCCAAAAAATCGCCTTTTCACCCATGACATTTCAAGCGGTTCGCATTGCCTGGAAAAGAGGTTTATTAGAAAACTTAGCCCAAAATACACAAGGGCTAACGCCGCAAGTGCTTGCCAAAAAAGTGGATATGCGTCTTTACGGTATAAGAGTTGTTTTAGAGTCCTGTTTAAGTATAGACGTTGTCTCATTTGATGATGAGAAATATTTCATTACCAAAACAGGCCTCATCATTCTGCATGATGAAATGACCCAAATTAATTTTAACTACAACCATGATGTAAATTACTTGGGATTATTCTACTTAGAAGAATCGATTGACAGCGCGGCCCCAGTAGGATTACACAAAGCATTTGGTAACTGGCCGACTATTTACCCCGCGCTAACATCCTTACCTGAACCCGCTCAAACCAGCTGGTTTGAATTTGACCACTACTACTCAGACAATGCCTTTGCTACTGCATTGCCCCACATATTTAAGCACCAACCTAAAATGCTTATGGATATTGGCGGCAATACCGGTAAGTTCTCAATTACCGCTGCCAATTATAATGACCAAACACACATTACCATTATCGATTTACCAGAACAATTAGCCGTTGCCAAAACAAACATTAGTCAGGCCGGGTTTTCCAACCGAATTGATACCCAATCGATCAATATGCTAGACCACTCTCAGCCCCTTCCAAAAGGGTATGAGGTCATTTGGATGAGTCAATTTTTAGACTGCTTTGGCGACGATGACATTATTGCCATTTTAAAACGAGCCGCCCAAGCGATGAGCCAAAACAGTCGGCTGTTTATTTTAGAAACTTATTGGGATAATCAAGAATTTGAGGCGGCCGCTTTTTGTGTCGTCAATACCTCGCCCTACTTTACTGCGTTGGCTAATGGAACCAGTCGAATGTACCGACTCTCAGATATGCTCAGCTTTATGAGTGCCGCAGGACTTGAGCTCACAGAAAAGACCGAAAATATTGGAATGGGGCACACCTTATTAGAGGCGAAGCTAAAAAAGAGGTAAATAATACATTAGACTTATTTAGCCCCCCCCCTTAATAGAGTCAAATAGCCAAATATCTTTAAATGAGATGTGTCCCAACTGCACAATAAACGGCCAAAGAGAACTTCCTCTATGCTTCGGTAAAAATAAAGGTCTAATGTAGAACTCTCCTGCAAACAGCACGGCCGTTCCCATATAAAAGACTAACTCAACCAACCCCACTCTTTCTGTTAAAGAGTAGTCCAAAAACCCAGCCAACTTTACCGTAAACAGTGCGACTAAAAAACAACACCACAACCAAGTAACTTTTCGGGTATAGGCACGCTCTTCAAGAGAGTCTTCTGCCCCAATTAACAGTGCATAACGCGTAATAATAGGCGTTTTACCCTTAACTAAGCTGCTCAAAAAAACGAGCATTAAAATCACTACAATCGTAAATGTAACGGTCTGTAATATAAACTGAAAAACCCCTGTGCTAAACAACAGTCCCCCTAAAAATAACAATAATAACGCACCACTGAGCATCGCTTTCTGCATAATCACTCCAAACCTGATACCGTCTCTTTAGACTGATAAAAATTCCATGTTAAGCTCAATCCAAAAATATGACTAAAATAGGTTTCAACGAGCGGGCTATCTTTAAAAGCCGTTTGACTCATATCCTGAACACGCCAAAACCCTCCAAACCAAAGTTTTTTAAAGTGCATATCAAATCCTAACGAATAATTCATGCCAGAAAAGCCACCTGAGGATTGATAAGCCGGTCGTCCAAGCCTTTCATCCTTAGTTGAAACACCATAAAAATAGTTATGATTCTCTTCGGTTGCAAATCGTGCACTCACCCCCATAGAGACCTTTGCACGCTGATGAGGTCCGCTGTTTTTTCTCACAAAATAATAGATTCCTGGATTGATGTCCCAACCCACTGGTGACAAACGAGTAAACGTTGCCGCCATCTGCGCTCTGATGGGCACCTCAAACTGCAGGTTATTAAGACCTTGTTTAAACAGTTGATACTTTAAAACGGGTCCAACACCAATCGTGCCATCTAAATTATCCATTCCTTCTCGAATTTTATTGTCTTTACTTGAAACTGGAATACTTCCAGAAAGACTCAAAGAAACCTCCAAATTTGATTTTTCAAACAAAGGTTTTACCAGCTCTCTTTGATTAATTTGAAAAAATTCACCTCGATAAATAATATGAGGAAAAGGAAGCACTAAGGTGTTCTGTTCGTTCGATCCCGGATAATCAGGAAAAGAGAATACAGATGCTCCCAATCCAAGCTCCCAAACAGGTAATTTTTGATCAGCCAAAATAGACGTAGAAAAACTCATCGTTAAAAGGCAATAAATAACATGCCTTACATACTTAAAAATACTGTCCATTTTACTCCCTCGATCATTTTATCTTAACCACAAATACACGGAATTATACAACCGCTATAAAAAATGGATTATACGCTTAATAAGCTACTCAGACTGCTCTGGATTCACTCCGAACAATCACTTATACAATATTTTTTTAAAATTAAATATTGATTTAATCCTCAAAAAACACTTTGAAATAAACCACGCCAATTATCCCCCGTGCATTGGCTGCTTTAATGCTCTGACTTTAAAAGATTCATAAAATACTCCTTTTTCATCTCCTGTTTTTATCGTACTATGGCAAAACGTCAATAAAATAAAAGGACTGTCTATGGCAAATGTTTTAATTGCAGGTTGTGGTGACATTGGTTGTTTATTAGGTGAACGGCTCTCTCAACAAGGGCATACCGTATTTGGGCTACGCCGTAATGTCGATGCCTTACCCGATTGCATTCAAGCAATTCAAGCAAACCTAACCACCCCACTTCACGACCTTCCAAAGCAGATTGATTATGTTTTTTACATGGCGTCCGCAGGTAAATACAAAGACTGTGCTTATTATCAAGCTTATGTATTAGGCCTTAAAAATTTAATTTCGGCTTTAGAAAACACGCCTATTAAAAAACTTTTTTTCATCTCGAGTAGCTCTGTGTTTGGACAAAGAGAGGGCGAGCATGTGGATGAATCCAGCCCAACCGATGACAGTGTTTTTTCTACCAAACGGTTATTAGAGGGTGAAACCCTTGCTCTTGAAAGTAACCTGAATGCGACAATTGTGCGTTTTGGAGGGATTTATGGTGCAGGAAGAACCCACTTGATTGACTTAATTAGAGAGGGCAAAGCCCACTGCATGGAAGGCGTTTGGAGTAATCGAATTCACTCTGAAGATTGTGCCGGAATGCTCGCCTATTTGCTGGCTGAATCCGAAAAAAATTTAGAGCGTATTGATTCACTGTACGTAGGGGTAGACAATCAACCGACACTCTCTTGTGAAATCTATGACTGGTTAGCCGAACAGCTTTGTGCCCCCGAACCGGATCGCAAAGAGCCCACGGAGGCATCAAGATTAATGCGCAGCAATAAACGAATTTCAAATGCCAAAATAAGAGAGTTGGGTTATGAATTTAAGTACCCCACTTACAAAGAGGGGGTTTTGGCTTTTCTAGCCGATTAACAACGGTTTGTAGTGGTCTACTAAAGCTGTAGGGATATATAGCCTATAATAACCTTAATATTTATAGGATATAACATGACCAAGAAAGCTAGAAAATCTCGACTAACCTTTAGCACAGATCAAAAACTAGAATACGCCAAGCTCATGA
>JAMOLY010000235.1 GCA_027068835.1 Thiomicrorhabdus sp.
GTCTAATCCATCTGGCCCGCCTACAATTAACGCCACGTCTTGCCCACCCCCTAGCCACGCTTCCAATTTATTGGCTAATGCTTTGGTGGTTACTTGTTGACCGTGTTCGTCCAGTACAATTAAGCGTGTTCCTTTGGGGATGGCAACTAAGATGCGTTTGGCTTCTTCGGCTTTTAGGTTCTCAACGGAGTTATTTTTACCCCGTTGTGCCATGGGCAATTCAATGAGTTTCAGCGCACAGGATTTGGGCAAGCGCTTGGCGTATTCGTTGTAGCCCTCTTGCACCCATTTGGGCATTTTTTGACCTACGGTAATAAAGTGAATCACCATGTTACGGCATTTTTTCTTTTATTTTGAGCTGTGCTTTTGTCTTAAGCTGTGAATACGATATAAAAGCATAACAGCCGTTTTTTCGTTTGGATGAATTCCCCACATCAAACACCACCATTAATTTTTCTTCCCCCCTATGGCTTACTGCCGTAATGCCTTCAGCATTGGATAGATCAAAATTTTTCTTGAATCGAACACGATGGGGGGCGTGGTTGTCATGGCCACTCCAAAACCAAAGCTTGAATTTTTTACCCTTTTTTTCTTGGCGACTGATGATTAAATAGCCGTTCAACATTGAGTCAAACGTAATGGAACGAATGCCGCCTTTGTCTAAATCAAAATAGATGGGTTTGTTTTTAAATTGAGGCGGTTCACCCTCTTCAAAAACAGCCTTGGGGTTTTTCAATACCAATAAAACGGCCTGTTTATCAATCACGGGACTGCGAAGCCCGATCAACAATGCCTCTTTATTGCGATCAAAGCTCAGGCCTTCAATGTTAAATCCGTTATTGCCTTTAACATCTAAAACCTTACTTGCCGCTTTAAGCGACGGACTTAATGCCACCATCGCCTTTTTAAGGTTTGGCATGACCGATAGCTCGATAAGCTGATTGCCCTCGACTTTAAAACGAACCAATTTTTCTCGTGCTACCGAACGCTTAGCTTTGGAAGTGAGTGAGTGCGAGGTAATGGCGTAAATAAAACCATTTTCATCCGAGTCTATGGCTTCTAAATCTGCCAAGGTTTGAGTGGTGTTTAAAGATTGAACAGAGACCGTTCCATCCTTTTTTAGCGAGAGTAAACGAAGGGGATTCTTTTTTTCATCCTCCACCACAAGCAAACGACCGTCTAATAACTGAACAACGCCAGAGGGTTCAGACAATGCACCACAAGGTTGACGCTCAATTGCAGAAAGTGCATAGGGGGGGATAAAAATGGCACACAAAGCCAACCAAAAAGGTTGTTTCATCGCTCGATCACACCGTACGTTTTACTCTATGCCATTGCTTGATGCTTTTACATCCCACAATTTTTCTAACGCATAGTGCGCGCGTGCGCCTTCGGTCATTACGTGCACGATGGTGTCAGCTAAATCGACCAGTACCCAATCAGGTTGCGGCCCTGCTTCTACACCCAGTGGTGGTTCGCCAAGGTCTTTAAACGCTTGTGCCACATGATTTCCCAGTGCTTTTACATGGGTGGTTGAAGTACCCGTTGCAATAATCATTAAATCGGCGAAGCTACTCACTTCTGAAATATCAATAACTTGAATATCGCGTGCTTTTACATCCTCTAACGTCTTAACCACTAGGGTTTCAACGGCTTTTAAATCCATACTCATATACTTATCTTCTCTTTTGTTAAATCTTAAATAGTTTGATACAAACCGTGGTGTTCAATCATTTTTATTACGGGGGGGGGGAGTAAATAATCCACCGCATCTCCGCGTTTTAGGTGCTCTTTAATCAAGGTTGAGCTGATGTCTAATTGCGTGACCGCTACCTCAACAATTTGCCCTGCTGGTTTGGTTAATTTATGAACTTGATGCGTTTGGTAAATGTCGCCCGATTCGCAAGTTATCGGAATCGGTTCATTGGGGCGATGCATGACCGCAATGTTTGCCAACGTTAAAATACCTGCCCAGTCATGCCAAGTATGAAACGTTGCAAACGCATCCGAGCCCATCATCAGTACCGAAGACTCATGTTTAAAACGTTGCTTTAATGCAGCCAAGGTCTCCACCATATACGAAGACCCTGCCCGATCAATTTCAATCGTTTCAAGTGCAAACGTGGGTTGCGACTGAATGGCACTCTCAATCATCTCACAACGTTGTTTGGCACTGGCTTGCGGTTGAGACCGATGCACAGGCTGATAACACGGCACAAACAGCACTTGCTGTAACCCTAGTTGTTGCTGTACCTCTAACGCAGGTCTCAAATGCCCGTAATGAATGGGGTCAAACGTACCACCATTAATGCCAATCAATGTCACTTAACGCCCTTAATTTCGAATATGTCCATCGCCCAATACAATGTATTTTTGCGAAGTAAGTCCTTCCAACCCTACGGGGCCACGGGCATGAAATTTATCGGTACTGATGCCAATTTCAGCGCCCAATCCATACTCAAACCCATCTGCAAAACGGGTGGAAGCATTGACCATCACCGAGCTGGAATCCACTTCTGCCAAAAAGCGACGCGAGGTTGAAAAATTTTCGGTAATGATGGATTCGGTATGTGCCGAGCTATACTGTGCAATGTGATCCATTGCCTCATCCACGCCTGAGACCACTTTAATGGATAAAATGGGGGCTAAATATTCAGTTTCCCAGTCGATATCCGTAGCCGCGTTGACCTCAATAATGGCTTGCGTTTTAACACAGCCGCGCAGTTCAACGCCTTTTTCGCCCAATAACGTAGCCAACTCTGGCAGTACCTTCGTGGCTTGTGATTCCGCCACCAACAACGTTTCCAATGCGTTGCACACACCATAACGATGCGTTTTGGAGTTTAGCGTTACCTTAATGGCTTTGTCGTAATCGGCATCGTCATCAATGTAAACATGGCAAATACCGTCAAGGTGTTTAATCACTGGCACGCGTGCGTGTTCGCTAATGCGCTCAATAAGTCCTTTTCCGCCTCGTGGAATAATCACATCCACAAATTCTGGCATGGCAATCAGCTCACCCACCGCATCACGATCGGTAGTCGCCACCACTTGCACCGCTGTTTCAGGCAATCCAACCGATGCAAATGCTTTTTGAATGCAACGTGCCAATGCTTGATTGGAAAACGCGGCCTCGGAGCCTCCACGCAAAATCGCCGCATTGCCCGATTTTAAACACAACGCCGCCGCATCAATGGTTACATTTGGGCGAGACTCATAAATAATGCCCACCACCCCTAAAGGCACACGCATTTTACCCACTTGAATGCCCGAAGGTAAAAAACGCATGTCGGTAATTTCACCAATTGGGTCTTGCAAATTGGCAATTTGTCTTAAGCCTTCTGCCATACTGGCAATGCCCGCATCAGTTATCGCCAAACGATCCAGCATGGCGGCATCTAAGCCATTCTTTTTGCCTTGCTCTAAATCTTTGGCATTTTCAATTTTCAGGGTGTCGGCTGATTGCTCCAACTGCTCAGCCATCGCCAACAGTGCACGATTTTTATCACCCGTAGTCGCTTTGACCAGTTCACGAGAGGCGGCTCGGGCTTGTTGCCCCAAGGTATTCATATACGCTTTTACATTCATAACTTTACTCACTTTATTCTTTTACTGCGCGAATCACTCAAATCGCCTTTTTTAGGAATCCGTTGCGTGGTTACTCGCCATTTTTAAAACCAACTGTGACATCTCCAACCACACCTCTTCGGAAGTTAAGGTTGGGCGAATGCCTTTAATCATTAAATCAATGGTTAACGCTAACTTTAATAAGGTTTGCCAACCAACCAAGTTTTGACGCTTTAACGCGAGGGTGTACTCACTCTGCTTAGACTGCCAAATACGGCACTGCTTAAATGCCTGTGCCATAGAGCCTTGTTGAGCACGTTGCGATAACTCAATTAATTGACGCAACTCTTTAGACAATAGCCATAAAATAATCGGTGGCTCCAGCCCCTCTTCACGTAAGCGCATTAACATTTGCAAACTGTACGCCACCTGCCCTTTTAATAGGGCGCTCGACAGTGCAAACAACTGATAGTGCGCTTGATCCACTACCTGCTCTAAAATCGTCTCCACCGAAATGGTGACTAGTGCGGCATTGGCAACATCCGAACCAAACACCAGCGAGAGCTTGGTCAACTCTTGATCGGCTGCAAGCAGGTTTCCCTCTACCCGCTCAGCCAAGAGTTGTGCGGCATCCAAGTCCAGTTGCAAGCCAAGGGTTTGTCCTTTTTGCTGACACCAACTGGGCAATGCGTTCAGAGGAACAGGCTTTGCCTGAACCACCAGCCCTGCCGACTCAATTGCCGTGACCCACTTGGATTTAAGTTGGCGGCTGTCTAAACGTTCGCACTGAAACACCACCACCATTTCAGGCAAAACGTCTGCTTGCAAGGTCTGTGCAAACGTACACCAATCTTGAATAAATCCCCCCCCCTCTCTTCCTGGCGATCCTTTGGGCATGTTCACCACAATCATGCGCTGATCCGAAAACAGCGACCCCGCTTGGGTTTCCATTTGCAGTGCTTGCCAGTCGAAGTGGGCTTCTACGTCATACACATCGCCCGTTAAATACCCTTGACGTTTCAGTTTAGCGCGTAAACCGTCGTAGCTCTCACGCAAAAAAAAGGGCTCTTCACCATACAATAAGTAAACGGGCTGTACACTCAACGCCTCATTTTGTAACTGCGTTAAAAAGGCACTGGACAGAATCATGGGGTTGCCGTCTTGGTCTTAGGCAGTGTAAATTGCTTTTGCACCGCACGATTAATCCGATCCATCATCTGCCTTGCTAAATTTTCGGCCATGCTTTGCTGCATTCCAATTAACTCTTGTTCGGCCGCCAATAATGCATCCGTTTCAATTTGGCGATCTCGATAAGTCTCCACCGAACCGCTTACCACGTCATTGCCCGTTAACACCCACACGGCGGTAAACGGTTGCGACATGCTCAACAACTCGGCCGTGGCATCGCCCAAACCAGAATAAGCGGTACGAGAGACTCTGTAACCGGTTGGACGCAACCGAATCAACACTTCCGCCTCACTTTCAGAAGCGACAATTTGAACCCCAGACAGTTCCAGTTGTTTACGAATCGCCAACTTAACCTCAGGACGAACACCCGCCTCATTTTGCAACAACACCGTTTGAAAGTGAACTTGCCCTACCGTATCATAACCGCGTAACTGAAAACCACAGCCACTCAAAAACAGCGTTAAGATTAACGCAACCGTACAGAACTTGGTTACGGTTTGCCTGCGAGTGAGTACAGCACTTAACACGCCATTTACCCTTTAACAACCAAGTTAACTAAGCGACCTGGTACCACAATCTCTTTAATCATCTCTTTGCCGTCAATAAATTTAACAACACTTTCACTCGCTTTTGCCGCACTCAAAATCGTTTCTTTGTCCGCATCCACCGCCACTTCAATTTTACCGCGTAGCTTGCCGTTAACTTGAACCATCAATTCAATTTCAGACTTCACTAACGCCGACTCATCCACCTCAGGCCAACGAACATCCACCACCAAGCCTTTTTTGCCCAGTGTTTGCCACAGATTTTGAGATAAATGCGGGGTCATTGGCGACAACATTAACACCAATGCTTCCAATGCCTCTTGCATCACCGAACGCCCTGCTTCAGAGCGGTCTTCAAATTTATTCAGCTCATTCATCAGTTCCATACACGCGGCAATGGCTGTATTAAAGTGTTGACGACGACCAATATCATCGGTGACTTTTTTCAATGTTTCATGTAATTTAAAACGCAAGGCTTTTGCAGCTTTGTCTAATGATTCGGACGAGCTGGCAGGGGCAACCAAGCCCTGCTCAACATGCGATTGAACTTGACGCCAAACACGATTCAAAAATCGAAAACAGCCTTCCACCCCTTTGTCTGACCATTCCAAACTTTGCTCAGGCGGTGCAGCAAACATAATAAACAAACGTACCGTATCCGCACCAAACTTCTCAATCAACCCTTGCGGATCAACGGTATTGCCTTTGGATTTTGACATTTTAGTGCCATCTAATAGCACCATGCCCTGCGTAAGTAACTTTTTAAACGGCTCGTCGGAAGAAACCAACCCTTGATCTCGCATGAGTTTATGGAAAAAACGGGCATACAACAGGTGCAAAATTGCGTGTTCAATGCCACCAATATATTGATCGACAGGCGCCCAGTAATCAGCGCGTTCATCCAACATCGCTCCTGCATTGTCCTTTGAGGTGTAACGTGCGTGATACCAAGACGATTCAAAAAAGGTATCAAACGTATCCGTCTCACGTGTAGCATCGCCACCACATTTTGGACAAGCACAGTTTTTAAAACTATCAAGTTTAGCCAAAGGCGATCCAGAACCATCAGGGATCACATCTTCAGGCAAACGCACGGGTAAGTCGGCTTCTGGTACTGGAACAGGCCCACACTCAGGGCAGTAAATAACGGGAATGGGACAACCCCAATAACGTTGGCGAGAGATGCCCCAATCACGTAAACGGTAGTTGGTCTGTTTTTCACCCAACCCTTTTTCGGCTAATACAGTTGCCATCGCATGTAATGCTTGCTTGGATTTTAAGCCATCAAATTGACCCGAATTAACTAAAATCCCTTTCTCGGTAAACGCACACTCCGACACATCCGCCATCTCATTCGTACTGGGTGCAATGACCGCTTTAATTTCTAAGCCATACGCCTTGGCAAATTCATAATCACGTTGATCGTGCGCGGGCACAGACATTACCGCGCCCGTTCCATAATTCATCAACACAAAATTAGCCGCCCACACTGGCACAATCTCGCCCGTAATCGGATGCGACACTCGAATACCCGTGTCAACACCCTTTTTCTCCATGGTTTCCATGTCCGCTTCTGCGGTGGAGACATGCGAGCACGCTTCAATAAATTGCGCCAATGGTTCGTTATTTATGGCCGCTTGAACCGACAGTGGATGATCGGCCGCCACTGCAAGATAGGTTACGCCCATTAAGGTATCGGGACGGGTGGTGTAGACATCCAATGTCTTAATAGAATTTTCTCCCCCCCCCTCCATTGCTTGAATAGGGAACGAAATTTGCAAACCTGTAGATTTGCCAATCCAATTACGTTGCATGGTTTTTACTTGCTCAGGCCAGCCGTCAAGTTTGTCCAGCCCTTCCAACAACTCTTCGGCATAATCGGTAATTCGCAAGAACCATTGGGCAATCTCTTTACGCTCAACAGGTGCGCCTGAACGCCAACCCTTACCATCAATGACCTGCTCATTCGCCAATACGGTCATGTCCACAGGATCCCAGTTTACCACTGATAATTTTCGGTACACCAAGCCTTCTTTTAACAACTTAGTAAACAACCATTGCTCCCAACGATAATATTCTGGATGGCAGGTTGCAACTTCACGCGTCCAATCGTAGCCTAAGCCTAATCTTTTTAACTGGTTGCGCATGTAGTCAATGTTTTCATACGTCCACTTGGCAGGCGCAACCTTATTTTTCATCGCCGCATTTTCTGCTGGCAAACCAAACGCATCCCAGCCCATTGGCTGTAAAACATTTTTGCCCAACATACGCTGGTAGCGCGAGACCACATCGCCAATGGTGTAGTTACGAACATGCCCCATATGCAATTTACCGCTGGGGTAGGGAAACATCGACAAACAGTAATACTTCTCTTTACTTTCGTCTTCTTGAACAACAAAGGTTTCGTTGTCGTCCCAAACGGTTTGAATTTCGGTTTCAATTTGCTGTGGGTTGTATTGAATGTCTGACATGTTTGTTTTCTACTTTCCAAAATTAAATCGCCAAAAGACGACTTGCTAATTAAATTAAATAAGTTCAATATTATAGAGAGTTTTAGATAACAGCACACAAAAAAGAACAGGAGAAACATCATGAGTGGCAATAAAATGCTTGAGGCTTACAAAGCCCTACTAAAAAGCGCAAAAGAATCCGCTATTTCGGTTGAACAAAAAACGTGGCAAATGTTGGGGGGTGCTATTGAAAAAGCCGAGCAAGCCGACCATGATCTTGCAGAACTTACCGCCAAAGAGTTTAAACAAGTACAAGAAGACCTTAATGCCGATGTGATGCAAGTGGCAGAATATTTAAGCGAAGTCGAACAAGGCATTGACGAGTTTTTGACAATGGATCTTCCCTTACTCGAAAAAATCTTAATCGACAAAGCGCTTTCACTGGCCGACCCCACCGAAATTACCGTATTACGATTGCGCTTAGCCGCGGCAATGGATGATAATCATCCTGTGTTTGAACACCCAAAATAATCCCCCCCCCCCGTTCAACCCTTAACGCGCCCCGTCAAAAAGTACCGCTTGCCTAAGACAAACGCAAACAAGAAAAATAGCATAAATAACATTGGGGTTTTACCCCATTCGGTGTAAAACGTTAAGCCTTCATACGGTTGAACGTTGCCTCTTAATACCCCGCGCTCATACGCAGGAATTTGCTGTTTAATTTTCCCTTTAATATCCACAATGGCGGTAAAGCCTGTATTGGTGCTGCGTGCGATTTCACGCCCCAGCTCCAATGCCCGCATTTGCACCTCTTGTAACTGCTGCGCTGGTTGAAAAGTATGGGCAAACCACGCATCGTTGCTTACGGTAATAAAATAGTTTGCCTCTGGCAGTTGCTGTGCCAGCTCATTACCAAATGCCATCTCATAACAGATACTCAGCCCAGCCAACTGCCCGCCTAACATCAAAGGCGGTGCGTTTTTATCTCCGTGGGTAAAAGTAGCAAAGGGAATATCAAACAAATTGCTCACGTAGTCAAACAGATCATGAAAGGGAAAAAATTCACTGAACGGCACAAGGTGATGTTTGTAATAACGCTGATCAGGCTGATTTAAATTAATCAAGGCATTGTAGTAGTGGTCGGAGTTTTTCTCACCCGCAATGGCACCCACTAAAACATCTTTGTCCAGCAATTGAACGTCTTTAATGAAAGTATTTAACACGCCCTTTTCAACCACATCATAGTACGCGGGAATCGCCGTTTCTGGCCAGACAATGACATCGGCGTCCATGTGTTGCTTTGTCATGGCGGTATACGCTTTTAAGGTGGGTAAAAAATTAGATTGCACCCACTTCTCTTCTTGCGGAATATTACCTTGCAATAGAGCAATCTCAATGGGATCGGCCATTGGCTTTACCCATTCTATGTCTTGCAACATGCCGCCCACTGACCACAACAGTGCCAAAGAGAGGCTGGCGCGAACCCAAGCCCGTTTTTGATACAGCCATAACAAAATACCCGCCGAAATGGCAATTGCCCAACTTACGCCCCACACACCAAAAACAGGTGCGTAGCCTGCGAGCCATGTATCAATGTGTGTATTGCCCAGCAATAAAAACGGATACCCTCCTAAAAAAGAGGCACGTAATAGCTCACTGCCTACCCAAACGGCAGGAAACAACACCGTCAGCACAAAGCCCGCACGGTAACGCGCCCGAAGGTATTGCGCCAACCAACCACTTAAGGCGATAAACAGAGATAAACAGAAGATAAATAAAAAGGTTAACAAGACCGCCACGGGTAATAACACGCCCGAGTAGAGGTAAATACTCGAAAACAGCCAGCTCACGCCCAAGCCAAAAAAGCCAAAGCCAAACCATAAGCCTAGCTTAACCCCTTCAAAACGATTTTTTGCATTAAACCAAAAGAAAAACAGCCCCATGATAGAAATCAAACTCACGGGTGAAAAAAAGAAGGGCGCAAACGAAAACACACCCAACGCACCAAACAGCAGGACCAAAAAATGCGTTTTATGCGGTACAAAAAGGCTTAAAAACAGCCTTGCTTTTTTTGAGACATCAATCTTCAGAATCTTTCTCTTCCACTTGCGCTTTAACCGCTTTGTCTAACAGTTTAATCTCAAACAACTCCACACGTCGCTCATTGCCTTTTAACACTTTAAAGCGAAACCCTTGTGACTCGATGGATTCACCCTGTTGTGGAACATGCCCAAACTGAGAAGCCAAGCATCCGCCCATGGTTTCACAGCCATTGGTTTCTATGCTCACGTTAAAAAATTCATTAAATGCTTCAACAGGTGTTAATGCCTGCATAGAGAAAGTACGAGCCGTTCGTTTTTGTATAAAAGCTTGCTCTTCGGCATCGTGTTCGTCTTCAATATTGCCTACAATTTGCTCCAAAACATCTTCAATAGTGACCAACCCTGCCAGCTCTGCATACTCATCCACCACCAACGCTAAGTGGTGTCGGCTGGCTTTAAAGTCTCTTAGTAAGACATTCAAACGTTTACTTTCAGGCACAAAAATAGGTTTACGGTAAATTTTGGCTAAATCTTCTTTGGTTTTCAGCTCGCCCTTAACCACAGCTCTAAACACGTCTTTGGCCAATAAAATACCAATAATTTCCTTATCACAAATTACAGGATAGCGAGAGTGTGAGCTGTCGAGCATGGTTTCAAGAATAACATCCAAAGGCTCATTGGCATCAATGAGTGCCATCTGTAAACGTGGAATCATAATGTCTCGTACACGAGATTCCGATACTTCTAACACCCCTTTAATCATCACCAAAGCATCGGAATCAATTAACCCTTTCGACTGGGCATCCGCTAATTGGTTTACCAAACTTTCTCGACTCTCTGGTTCGTCTGAAAAGAGTTTAACCACACGTTCAACCCACGAAGCATTGTTACTACTGCCATCCCTGCCACTACTGTCACTCATTAAATTTACTATCCTCTTTCATTCATTTTCGTACGGGTTAGCATACCCTAATTTTGTCATAATTTTAACTTCTCGTGCTTCCATCTCCATCGCATCATCGGGTTCAATGTGATCAAATCCCTGCAAATGCAATATGCCATGCACGACCATGTGCACCCAATGCGCTTCAAGCGTTTTATTTTGTTGCTGTGCCTCCTGTGCGACCACCTCGGCACAGATGGCTAAATCGCCTAAATACAGGGCTTGCTCGTCGGCTTCGATTGCATAGGGGGGGGGGGAGAATTCAAACGACAATACATTGGTGGGTTTGTCTTTATTGCGGTAAGTCTTATTTAAGGCTTGACTCTCTTCTGCACTGACAATACGAATGGTAAGCTCGGTGGCGGTCGTTACATCGACTAAACAGGCGTTACCCCATATTTCACATAAGCTTTGTGTGGGCATGGACAGAGAATCAATGCCCCACTGTAATTCAAGATTAAGTACCGTGCGGTTCACGTTTTACGTGCCTGAGTTCGATCGTACTTGTCATAGGCTCTTACAATTTTTTGCACCATCGCATGGCGCACCACATCTTGCGCTTGATAAAATGTGAAGCCAATGCCTTCCACCCCTTCCAGCACCTCAATCACATGACGCAATCCCGATTTTTGATGATGCGGCAAATCACACTGGGTAATATCCCCCGTAATAACGGCAGTTGACCCAAAGCCAATACGCGTTAAAAACATTTTCATCTGCTCAGTACTGGTGTTTTGCGCTTCGTCTAAAATAATAAACGCTTCATTCAGTGTGCGCCCTCGCATAAACGCCAAAGGCGCAATTTCAATCACATTTTTTTCGATTAAACGCTCAACCGTTTCAAACCCTAACATATCAAACAATGCATCAAACAGTGGGCGCAAATAAGGGTCTACCTTTTGGCTTAAATCGCCGGGTAAAAAGCCCAGTTTTTCACCCGCTTCTACCGCAGGGCGAGTCAAAATAATGCGACGAACCTGCTCATTTTCTAACGCCTCAACCGCACATGCCACCGCCAAATAGGTTTTACCCGTTCCTGCGGGGCCAATGCCAAAATTCACATCGTACGATTTAATCGTATTAATATAATGCGCTTGATTGGCGTTACGCGTTTTAAGCGTTTTACGACGTGTGGTAATTAGAACTTGCTCAGTGGTTAAGGGCTGTGGCGTGTCTAAGCCTTGCTCATGTAACATAAGATGCACTAAATCAGGCGTTAACGTTTGCTGCGCGGTTTCGTCATAAAGTTCACGAATCACCTGTTCGGCTGTTACCACACGGCTTGCCAGCCCCGTCACCGACAGTTGAAAGCCTCGGCTGTTAATTTCAACCCCCAAGCCCAACTCAATTTGCCCAAAATGTTCATGCTGCCAACCGCTTAAGTTTTGCAACCGCTCGTTATCTTCTGGAAACAGCGTAAATTGAATAGTATTTAACGTAGACAAAAGAGACCTCTATCACTTATCTAAAAAGAAGGGGGGGGGGATAATTTTTACAGCGAATACGCTTGAGGCGCAACGTTTCTGTCTGCTTCAGGCGTTGCCGCCACCTCTCCACGTAACGAGTTGTTTAACGCCTCAGTGATTTTAACGTCCACAAATTGGCCAATCAGTTCAGGAGACCCATCAAAATTCACCACACGATTATTTTCCGTACGCCCTGCCACTTGCTCAAACGATTTTCGAGACAAGCGCTCAACCAATACCCGTTGCACCGTTCCAATCATGGCATCACTAATGGCAGTCGTCTGTTTATTCAACTGTTCTTGCAGTATAAAAAGGCGACGTTTTTTCTTCTCTAAAGGTGTGTCATCAGGAAAGCCCGCCGCAGGTGTACCTGGGCGCTCACTGTAAACAAAGCTAAATGACCGATCGTAATTCAACCCTTCCACCAACGCCAACGTTTGTTGAAAATCCTCATCCGTTTCGCCCGGAAAACCAATGATAAAATCACCCGACAAACACAGTTCAGGACGTAACTCACGAATTTTACGAATGGTCGATTTATACTCGATCACCATATGATTACGCTTCATCATCGCCAAAACACGATCCGATCCCGACTGAACGGGCAGATGTAAATGCGACACCAGTTCAGGAATTTCGGCATAACAATCAATCAAACTTTGGCTCATCTCATTCGGGTGAGAGGTGGTAAATCGAATCCGATCAATGCCATCAATGGTTCGTACCGCGTGCATTAAAATGGCTAAATCGGCAGTTTCACCGTCCGCCATCACACCGCGATAAGCATTGACATTTTGCCCCAATAAATTTACTTCACGCACACCCTGTTCTGCCAAAATGGTGATTTCCCGCATCACATCCTCAAACGGACGACTGACCTCTTCGCCGCGCGTATAAGGTACCACACAAAAAGTACAGTACTTAGAGCAGCCTTCCATCACCGACACCATCGCCGAGACACCATTCACCTCTGGCTCGGGCAAATTATCAAATTTCTCAATTTCTGGAAACGAAATATCAATCACCGCTTTTTTCTTTTTAATCGAATCGTCACCACGCACGCGTAACGCCTCATCAATCATAGCAGGCAAACGATGCAAAGTTTGCGGGCCAAAAATCACATCCACACTCGGCGCACGCTGGCGAATCACCTTACCCTCTTGCGAGGCAACACAACCGCCCACGCCAATAATACGATTGGGTTTTTTCGCTTTCCACTTAGACCAACGTCCCAGCTCTGAAAAGACCTTCTCTTGCGCTTTTTCACGCACAGAACAGGTGTTCATCAACACCACATCCGCCTCTTCTGGCTCTGAAACCAGCGTTAAGCCATGGGTTTTAGCCAACAAACTCGCCATTTTATCCGAATCATATTCATTCATCTGACAACCATAGGTAATCACATATAATCCACCCGTAAACGGGGATGATTCTGATGATGAGAGAGGCGATTCTTGAGACATAATAGTTCCGTTTTGTGCATACTTAAAATTAAGGGGTGAGTATTTTAACATAGCTTTATTTTAAATCCGCTTCAGTTTTTTTTGCCTTAATTTCATCGATCTCTTTTTGCAAATCAAACATATTTACGATAACGCCATAAGTGTTCAAAAGTTGCACTGCCACTTCCTCTATTTGATTAGACTTACCTTGTACCAAATAGACCTTTGCCAAATTTTCTAAACTTTGCTGAGAAATATCCCCCCCCCTATCTTCCGCCCACCAAACAAACTGATTTAAATCGTATTGATTGTTGGTTTTTATGGCTTTATTGACCATACCATTCATTGCTTTGACCACTTTTTCTCGGTACAAAATGTTATCAGTCGCCGTTTCTAAATAGCGTTGGTTGGCAATCTCCTCTTTGGTTTGAAACTGGGTGTAAGACAAGCTGTTATCAAAAACATAGATTTCTTGAATGCTTTTTAATGTATGCCACGTGGCATACAGTACAACAGGAATTAAACTTAACGTGACAACTAAAAGTACTTTTTTTACGCTCTTAGACAAAATAAACGTTCGTTTTTTATGAAAAAACCGCACGCCAACATAGAGAAAAAAAACCAAGAGAAACAGGTGAATACTTGAAAGTGTAAACGGGTACGACAATTGAGATTGAATTAAAAAAGGCATCGCCAACGCCAATACCATCAACGCATAGGTATAACGCTGTTTAAACAGAATAAAAAGGTAAAACAACACAAAAAATAAGGGCGAAAACAGCGCAACCATGCCGCTTTGCAACATCCAATACAACCACTCATTATGAGGGTGAATAAAATGAAATGCCATTAATGCCGTATTTTTTCGTGCACGAATATAGTCGGCAAATGGTTCAGTGAAATTACCAATACCTAAGCCCACAAAAGGGGTAAGCATAAACATCTCAATGCTGTATTGATACAGTGAAACTCGTGCGCCTCCTGTTATTCCTGCCATTTTATTAACAACTAAATCTAAGCCGCCCGATAACCCTGGAAAATATACACTTAATACAAATGCCTGTGACAAGGTCAACAACCAGCATAAAAACAACACACGATGTCGCCTTACAAAAGAATACCGAGCCACCAACATACAGCCCCCTCCCACCAAAAATGCCAGCAACCCTGCACGCGACCCACTTAACAACAGTACATAAAAAGAAGATAAAATCACCAAAAACAGCCAAATTTTAAATACTCGGCTTGCCACCAAAAAGGTTCGGCTTAATATCAAATACAGAGAACTTACCAGAACCAACGCTAAAAACGTCGCCAGCATATTAACTTGTTGAAAGTTCCCTAAAGGTCGATACCCACTAAGCCAAAAGGCTTCGTGGGGAACCAAGGTATAAGCCACTCTATATGTATCATGACTTTGAATAATTCCAATCAAAGCCTGCATAAAGCCCACAGCACACAGTACGATCAATAGCTTTACCAAATGGCGCTGTGTGAATGGATACTGAAAAAGCGACCAGAAAAAAAGAGACAACACCAAAAAACCAAATACCATTTGCCACCACCCATCTAATTTAATATTAGCCGAAAAAGACCCTACTGCTAAAATGGCCAATAACATAATAAAAAAATAGAATGCTATCTTGGAGGTAACAAGGCCTTGGCAATAAATAACCTTTGCCAACGTCACAACAACAAATAAACACACCACTGCCCAGACCACAATGTTAAAAGATAAATGTAACCAGTTACCTCCATCATTTTGTCCCGAATACAATGAAGCAATTAAAATTAACCCTATCCAAACAACCAATGCGTTTTTTATAAAAACATGCCGTAATCGTACACTTAATTTTTCTAGCTGATTCCAGTGTAAATAGTTCATAACTTCCCTAACCATAAAAACAAAAAAACCCGCATTAAGCGGGTTTTTAAAAATCGATTTTCAAATGAACTCTATAGCTCTCGACAAACAAAAACTGAATCTGTACCTGTATAAGCAGTAGATAAAAACGTATCAGTGCTAGTGCCCGCTCGAATAATTCCTTTTTCTGGATCTCCATCGTCTAACTTAAGATCCATACCTTTCGCAATAACAGGGTCTATTTTATTTGCACAAATATGATTTTTTAGAAACATGGCTCCTGAATCTGCTCCACCTAAAACAGTAAAAACACCATCTAGTGCATGAACAGGACCAGACGATGAAGTTGCAGCTCCTTTAATAAACCCTTGGCTTCTTAATAGAGACCAAAAACCACTTGCCACTTCAGTCTTATCAATAATCGCATTTGATGTACTGTCACCCGGAATTTCACCTGTACGATCTTGGTAGGCATAATAAGCGGTAGCAATGCCATCAAAATCTTGCGTTACACTTTTAATCTTAGAGTTAGTAATCAACTCTTGCCCTTTTAACACCCCTCCTAATAATAAACCGATAATAACCAATACAATGGCGATTTCAACCAGTGTAAACCCTTTTTGATTTTGCATGTTATTCGTTTCCATAACAACTTCCTTTTTTAATTTGAAATTAATAATTTTTTTTGAGTACGGCTCTATCTTAACGAGGTTTAAAATTTAAAAAAGAGTAAAAATTTTTTACTCCCTAATTTTACCCCTATGTTCTACTCATTCAAACCAACTCATTATTCCGTGCACGCCCCTAGCTGAACCAAAAAACCAAATTGTTCTTGGTTTTGCTCAAAGGTTACCGCGCCATCCATCTGCTTTAATAACTCACGCGCCAAAAACAGCCCTAAGCCCATGCCACTGTCACTGGTGGTCCAAAAAGGTTCAAATAAACGCTCGGGGTACATGATTTCCTGTTGCGGATCTCGTTGACAGTTTATTTTTATAAGCTGTATGTTTTCATCCAAATGCATTTCAATCGTAATTTCAATGACTTGTTCTGTTAAGGCGTGGTCTCTAAAGTTGCCTAAAATATTTTTAAACACTTCTGTTAAAAGAACGCTTGGCAAGCAAACGGTTGCTTCGCCGACAATACGGGCTTCTAAACGGTACATGTTTACAACCTCTTGCAATACCGCTCTTAATTTCAGCTTGGAGCACTCATAATGCTGATCTAATGGGCGCTTCATGTGCAGTACGGTCTTTTGGGCTCTTTCTGCCATGGCGGGTAACGATTGTTGCAACCGCTCGATCAATCTAATTTTATCGGTCTCTTTTTCTAGGGTATTAACCTGCTCACAGAGCAGTTGAATAAACTGGGCAATGTTTTTAATTTCGTGCTGTACAAACAGTTGATACCGCTCTAGCCTTTTTTGAGAGGTGAGTATTTCGGCCTGTTTTAAGGCTAAATTTTGCTCTAAAATAGAAATAAAGGTTTTAACCACTAAAAAAGACAAACTTTCAGGCTCGGCGGCTTTGCGGTTGAGCATGATTTGCAATGAAAAAACCATATCGTCTCGCGCAACATCAAACTTGTACAATTTACCCTCTGCCCAAGGTTTATTGCCAAATACCATCTGTTTTTTTTCGCCAAACCATTGAATATTGACTTCTATTTTTAGGCAACCCAAAGACTCTAAAATAGGCCAAGATTGTTCAAAAAAATCCAACGCATCTTGGTTAACGGACTGGTTCAGCGCGTATAAATCAGAAAGCGCTTTACTTAATTTTTTGGACTGACTACGAAAGTAATAAGTGGCAAAAAAAAATGCCAAGCCTATAAAAATTAACCCAAGCCACATCCAATGAATTAAAAACGGTTCAAGAACGGACACGTTTAAGACTTTTTTTCAGTCGATACAGAGACGTCTGCACGCTGAAGCCCGTATTTTTTAATTAAATAGTACACGTTTTCTCTTTTAAGCCCCAAACGACGAGCGGTTTCATGCACATTAAATTCAGTATCCGCTAAAACTTGAGTAATCAACTTTTGCTCTGCCTGATTGCGAATTTCTTTGACCCCTTGCCCCAAACTCATCTCTATTTGGATGGTTTGAATGCCCTCTTCCTGTTTGAGTTTTTTCTTCTGTTGAGAAAATAGGTGCGCTCGTTTAATGGCGGCCAAAAGCGCATCCACCGATACGGGTTTTTCTAAAAAATCAAACGCGCCCTTTTTAAGGGCTAAATAAGAAATATTTTCCTCCTCTTGTCCAGTAAGCACCAGCACATTAACCTCAGGCTGATGTGCCGTTAACCAATCTAATACGGCCAAGCCTTCTTCTGGTGTGTACTGATGGGGGGGCATTCCCATGTCTAACAGTACAATTTGAATTTTTTGCGACTGCAAAACGTCCAAGGCTTCCAGTCGAGATTCGGCTTCAAAAACAGGATAACCCGCCAATTCTAATGAAAACGCCAGCATACTGCGCAGTGCATGATTATCATCAACAAGAAGAAGATTAGTGTTTTTCAACAAGATACATCCAGATTCAAAACGTAATTACTCAAATATCCTCTTACTATAACGTAAGATGCTCTCTTGTTCCGCTTTCCGTGCCTTTAAATATCACCAGTTCAAAACCATCAACACGCGACTGAAAAAAACTATCCGCCTGCCACACCGCTTTGGTCATGTTTTCTAGCACTAAAATATCATACCCAGCACCACCGTTAATAGGCGCATCTAAATTACCCGAAACATAATTTTCTTTACCCCCCAACCACACAACATCATCCCCATCACCCAATGTAAACGTAGCCGTGGACTCAACATTACCTTGGATCCAAATCTTATCATTACCAGAGCCCGCTGAAAGTGTTTCCGTTAAATTTGTGCCTAAAACAAAAGAATCATCGCCTTCCCCTAAGGTCACATTAGAGTTGGCTGCACCAACAATATAAACCGTATCATCGCCTTCTCCTGTATCTAATGCTGCCTGAGTACCTTTATCCGTGATCTCTCCTGTATTGTTGTTATACTCCAGCTCCGAAGAAAGATCGTTTCCCACAACCACTTGGTCATTTCCTGCACCCAAATTTAAAGCTACTGTAATATTACGGTTGACTCGAATCACATCTGGCGTATTTTCATCATCCATAGGGGCGTAGTCTCCAGCCTCTAAGTTATAGCCCTCAAGGGTAGAGGGTAAAGCTGGAGTTTGAATAGAATTTATCCAAACAGTCACTGGCGATAAAATTTTTGATTTGATTTCATAGCCACTAATCGTTACGATCGTATCGTCAAAAAAATTATTTTCTTGTGTTGTTATGGCTTGTTGATGGTAAAACGCATCTTGATTACAGTTTTCTGTATTAGCCCCTCCTGCGGCATTGCAATTATTGCTTAGAGCTAAATTTAAAATCTGTGCTCCGTCTTCGTTATAAGCAACCAATACCACACTAACACCATCACTTTGTAAATCAGTAGCTGCCGTACCATTGTTACAAACATTCACATTCGCATTACATATCCTATAATTCCCCGCTCCTGTGTTTCCTTGAGTAGGAGGAGTATCCACCAATGTAAAAACGGCACGATTGGCATTTAATGGATTGGCGACTGCATTACAAAAATAACTAGCAGACGAAGTGTCATCACAAATAACAACATTTACTTGATCATCAGCATCTTGATTTACGGCATAACGAATAAAGTTACCGTATGCATCTTGAACATCTTCTATTCTTAATCCAATGTCCAAATAGGGTACTGCACCCGTATCACTACTGCAAGTATCAATGATATCTCCTCCAACATTTACTGGCGTTCTATTCTCCCTACCATCTAAAGGTGTATCGATATCAGGGCACGGAAGATACCTATTTATCAAAATAAACTTCATTAATTGCTCTTTTATATTGGCTTGAATCGCTTGAGATTCTAACTGCTTAGCCACCACTCTCTGTTCAGGTAAGCTAGCAATACCACCTGCCACCAAAACCCCTAATACAGCCAATACAATCGCCATTTCAAGTAGCGTAAGACCTTTCAAAAAACGATAAGAAGTCATATTAATCCAATCCTTCCGTTTCAGGAATGCCATAAATCGCTTGTATTTTTGGCAAAGCGGGCACATCGGGCGGGTAAGCGTATAAAATGGCTTCGATATTACTGACCGTTACTTCTTCAGAAACATGCGTTGAAAACACGGCCAAATCCAATTTTACATTACCGCTTTCATCTAAATTAACATCAAAAGACAGCGTTTCATACCACGTATTATCCCCATCCAAGTCTTCATCATAATAAAAACTTTCTGTTACCTGATGATTGTCAAACCGAGCTACGCCGTCGTCTAAATCCACTAAGGAACCATTTAAATCACTGACATCCGATCCATTTAAACCCACCATAAACCGATCTTGAGTTTCAAGTTTTCCTTGCCAATTGGTTTCAGGAGTACCACCATTCACACCCGCATCTTCCCAGCCCCCTTCAATTATTGCATCAAATGTTAACGTAATAGTTTTGCCCGCATGTTCCTGTCCAAACTCCATAATTCTTGTCTCTACATTCACTCCAATCTTATCACTGAAACGGTCATTATCTCCAGTCCCCCCTGCAATAGCAACAACACCAGCCACGGTAGGATTAACAACTACATTTGATACAGGAACTATAGGGTTCTGATTTTCAATAATTTCCATATCAAAGCGTTTTTTTAATTCATTTCCTGAAATGGTCTGAATTAAATCATCAAAATAAGGGGCTTCTGAATATTCTGTACGAACAAAAAATTGAAAATCAGTGTTATTTAGATTCTCTGCTACATCTAAATTTTTAA
This sequence comes from Thiomicrorhabdus sp., assembly GCA_027068835.1. Taxonomy (GTDB): domain Bacteria; phylum Pseudomonadota; class Gammaproteobacteria; order Thiomicrospirales; family Thiomicrospiraceae; genus Thiomicrorhabdus. The sequence continues at coordinate 20,342 of JAMOLY010000235.1, forward strand.
CAATATTACCATTTTCATTTAATGAAATTAATACAGCAATAAAATCATCTCCATCAATATTCGTCCCTGCTGTGGCTGCATTACAGTTTACAACACGACAAACTCGCAGATTATTTACGCCTGATTGACCCATAACAGGTAACGTTGTTAAATCAAACACAGGCGGAGCCATATTATTAAAAAAACAAGCAGAATCAATCGGGCAATTGGTCATATTTGCTATATTGGTTGCACCTCTATCAATCACATAACGAAATAGATTACCCCAACTATCTGAAATATCCGCCAAAGATAAATTTAAATTATTAAAAGGAACTGTACCCGCGCTAACCAAACAACTACCATTAGCACTTCTGTTTTCAAAACCATCACCATTAGCATCAGGGCACAATAAAAATTTGTTAAAATTCACATAGTTAATCAAATGTTTTTTTACTAACTTCAGTTTCAAGTCACTCTCTTGCCACTGTACATGCGTTTTTTTCTCTGAAAAAACACTAATAGATCCTATGCCCAATAACCCAACCACTAAAATAACGACACTCAACTCAACCAAAGAAAACCCTATTTGCTGCTTTAAAATTCGCATCGTAAACTCCTTTAAGTAACTCTCATATTACAAACCACTTTATTTCAAATAAACCTAGCCTACTGCAATGCTCTGCCAGATTTTATAATTGCGTACTTCACGTCATAGCCTGTTAACCAAAACAACTGATCATCAAACTCTTGTTTTTCCACAATACTGCCCTCCGCAAGCCAAAACACTAAATCGTTATCTGCATTTTCTGCTTCAGCATTCGCCAAATTTGTATTACCACCTCCTACAATTCCAGCCCAAGTAGTAGCGCCATTTTGACCAAAGCTCACTACAACAGCAACAGCAGAACCTTCAATTAAAACATTAGCAGTGGCACAGGCCGCTAGGTTAAGTGGCGTACGCTCACCACAAACACTATAATTACCAGCGGCTCCAGTAAGCGTATTTCCCACAGGAGGTGTATTAAATCCAAACACTGGCGCATTCTGATTATTAAAATAGCTTGCAGAATTTCCTACACTAGCAATATCAGAGGTACCACCAATATTATCTGTGTCTCTATTCACAGCATAAAAAATAGGTTGCCCCCATGCATCAGTTTCGGCTACACCTAAATCCAAAAAAGGAAGCCTGCCGTTTGCATCATTACACGCTGGTACAGCCAAATTTCGATTTTCTGTGCCATCTCCATTCGTATCAGGGCAAGGTAAAAAGCCGTTTACTTGCACAAATGTTAATAAGCTATCATGCACACGGTTCATATACTGCTTGTTTTCAGTATATTGCTCAAAGTTACGAGCTGTTTGAGCCGTATATGCAACACCAAACAGCAATACCGACATAATTAACAATGCAATCATAATTTCAAGCAGTGAAAACCCTTTATTTTTACGACTTGCCCTCGTCCCTATAATAAGAGTCCTCGTATACCGATTAAACAACATAATTAACACCCCAATGCAAAGCGCCAACCTTGCCCCTCTAAGTTGTTACCTGCACCAATAGTACATGGATAATTTTGCATGGCACCAAAAATACAGTTATCAAACCAATTATTACCTACAGGAATATCACACAGATCTGGCACTCCATTGGGCACACCATTTAAAACTGGAGAGTTAACATCACTTGAAACTCGGCTCAACATCGTAGCCTCCCACTCCTGTTTTGTTATTGTTATGACATAATCATTAAACGTATCTGGGTTATTACCTACCGAAACAAAATTAGCTGGTTGTCCAAGTGTTGGCAACACAGGTTGTTCCAAAAATCGATTCATATTCGTATTCGCATAACCTAGCTGAGCATTAACTGGGCGCACTTGTTGGTTAATTGCATCACCCGCATAAAACAACACCATAATAATGTCTCCTTGCCCATCTACCGTAAGAGGAGCAACGCAAGTAGCAGGTAAAGGATTCGTTGGGCCAGGTGGGTTGTCATCATCACAAAAACTACCTCCTGTTGTATCCACAAAAGCGGAGGTTAAGGTATTTAAAGACCCAACTCTCTGCCCGCCAGGGCGAACTAAATAACGCGAATCAACCGCAAACCAATACCGTCTCTGCTGTTGACTCGATGACAAAAAAGAAAAATTTCGGTTTGCAAGCCGTATTGGAACCATCCCTATCGCAAATAAAGCACCAGCAGCAACACAGTTTGTACCCGTATCAGTTTGACCATTGCCCGATGTATCAGGACAAGGAAAATAACCTGGTCCAGGAACATTCACTTGAGGAGCAAATAACTCAGGGTGAAAAACAGCATAAGTAAGCATCTTCTCCTTAATTCGCTCCAAATTTACAACATGGACACTTTGTGAAGACAGCTTCATCCCCTCTGAACGAAGGTTACCAGCCGTACCAAACCAAGCCGCAGCACCTAAGATCAATACAAGTAGCCCCATCAAAATCACAAAACCAGACTCTTTTGAGTGCGCTTTGTTTTTTATAACGCTTTTGTTTTTATGTACGATTCTCATTAATACGCCCCTAGTTTACAATACTTATGAGCCAACTCTTAACCACTTCACAACGGCTCATAAATCAATAAATTTCACTTTCATTATAAAACAATTTACCCTACTGTGAATCCGCAAAACTACAAACAGAGGTTCTACAACGTGTTTTACACACGATGAAAAACGGTTCACACGTCACCACAACGCGCGCCCTTTTGCTTGATTTTCTAACACCCACTGCTGAAATTCGGGCGGGCCATACGCCAAGGTGAGTGGATTTTTTTCCAGCATTTTGCTCTTAGAGTCCTGCTGTTGATAAATTAAAGGGCGCATATTTTTTTCGGCCAACTGCATTAACTGTGTTAGGTTTTTTTTTGGAATTTCTCGCCCGACTGGCACAGCTAAATCCACCGTTATCCCTTGCCAAACCAAAATGGATTCAATCACCAGTGTACCGCATTCATCAGGTTTTAAGTTTATCGGCAGCACACTGTTTTTCTTAACCCACGCACACTCAAATTTATGACAAGGGTCAATTGGTCGATTTTCATAATCATCACACCCCGCCCCCATACTGTGCGGACACGGCTTACCTGGATACGCCTCACACCCTTTAACCTTAATTTGAACCCAACCATCACAACACGCGGTACACGGTTGGCATTGCCGACTTTTCATAATAAGCCCCTTTATAGTAGATAAGCATAAAAAAAGCCCCACCTATAAAATAGATGAGGCTTTAACAAATTTAATCAAACTGACTTACGCCAGCGGTTGATTAAAACTTGTGGTTTAGACCAACAGAGAAAGCACTTTTTTCTGCTTTAGTTTTATCGATTCCATCAGTATTATCAAGCATTGCGTATTCTGCATACACACGAGTCTTTTTACCTAAAGAGTAGTCAAGACCTAGCGCGTAGTTTAAAGAATCTTCAGCATCGTTACCAAAACCATCTTCTTTACGATCTACTTGCATAATTTGCAATCTAGGCGTAAATTTACCTACCTTGTAAGCAACTCCACCACCGAACGTACTACCTTCTTGTAAGCCATCTTCAATAGCTTTACCGCCGAAGTCCTGATACATTGCGTTCGCAACTAAACCACCAACCGCATACTGAGCCACTAAACGCATTTCATTTCCAGCTGAACCGCCCAAGAAGTTTTTAGAGAAACTATTAACCGCACCAGAAAGGTATAATCCTTCTTTCTTAGAACCGTACATAACAGCCAATGAAGTGGCATCACCTAAAGAAGACTCTTTAGTTAAATCACCGCCCGTTTCTTTAGGAACAAAGGCACCCACTAACGTAACACCTGAGAATGAAGGTGAAACATACGCTAATACATTAGATGAACGAAGTTCACCACCGTTAGCTGTTACACCTAAACCACCTGCCATTTTGCCAATATCAGCCAATGGAGAGAAGTTAAACAAGTCTGTTCCTTGAGCCATTTTAAACGGTGTATCGTGACGACCTAATAAAACCGTACCAAACCCACCCGCTAAACCAACGTATTGGTTACGACTACCAAGAGTTGAACCAGTATCATCAAGATTAACTTGAAACTCAAACTTATAAACCGCTGTTAAGCCATTACCAAGATCTTCAGATCCTTTAATACCTAGTTTAGAGGCACGAGAATTTACTTGAGTACCAGAAGTAGAATCGATTGTCTTTCCGTCATAACCTTTATCGCTGTACTGTTCAACAGCCATGTTTACATCACCGTAAATGGTTGGAGCAGCCGCCATTGCAACTGGAGCAGTAACAACAGAAGCGATTGCTAGAACAATAATATTCTTTTTCATTTTAAAATCCTTTAAATGGTTAAATGTACCCACTACTGCGGGCTTGGATAAAACTATAGGGTATAAAATTACTGAGCGCAACTTTTTTTGGCAAAAAAACCACAAAGGTTTTAATTGTTGCTTTTTTACCACACTACCTACCTTAACCTTTTATCGGTGAAGGATTACAAGCCCACCGCCTTCAAGCACCCATAAAAAAACCCGCGATAAACGCGGGTTTTTAATAAAACGAATACGTTGTTTATAACGCCTAAGCGTATAACAATTAACGTTTTGAGAACTGAGGACGACGACGCGCTTTGCGAAGACCCACTTTTTTACGCTCAACCTGACGTGCATCACGAGTTAATAAACCACGCGCACGTAGTGCTGGGCGATTTACTTCGTCATACGCCACTAAGGCACGCGAAATTCCGTGACGAACCGCACCCGCTTGACCCGTTGTACCACCACCTTTTACGGTGATGCATGCATCAAACTGTCCAACCGTATCGGTGGCTTGTAAAGGTTGGTTAATAAGCATGTGATCGGTTTCACGTGCAAAAAATTCGGTCATATCACGACCATTTACAATCATCTTACCTGAGCCAGCACGTAAGTATACGCGTGCGACTGAGCTTTTACGACGACCTGTTCCGTAGTATTGTTCTGTTGCCATTTTTTAATTCCTTATAAGTCTAATGTTTTAGGCTGTTGTGCAGTATGTGGATGCTCTGCACCCACATAGACTTTTAGCTTTTTAAACATTGCACGACCTAAAGGCCCTCTTGGCAACATCCCTTTTACTGCGAACTCAACTGGGCGCTCGGGTGCTTTTTCAAGCAACTGCTCTAAGCTGGTTGATTTTAAGCTACCAATGTACCCTGTATGATGGTGGTAAATTTTCTTTTTACGTTTATTACCCGTAACTGAAAATTTATCGGCGTTGATGACGACAATGTAATCACCACAATCGGTATGAGGCGTGTATTCTGGCTTGTGCTTACCGCGCAAATGCGCTGCAATTTTTGCCGCCATACGACCTAATGTTTGACCTTCTGCATCTACAATGTACCAGTCATGCTTTACTTCTGCTGGTTTTGCAACAAATGTTTTCATAATTTGTTCCTAATATATTAAATAATCCAAATCCAAAAGACATCGCTTTTAATTTTAAAACGCTATCCACTTACTGTTTTAACGGGCAATAAGGGGGAAGGATTAACAAGCGCAGGATTATAACGC
>JAMOLY010000236.1 GCA_027068835.1 Thiomicrorhabdus sp.
TGTCGGCAATAATCATTTCGGCAATGCGAATGGTTTGCTCAGACGTGGTTTCTAAACGTTGGTCAATAAACTCTAAGCAAGTTTGTACTTTTTGAGTGGTATTCATTTGAGCCATGATCGTTCTCCAAATTAGGAATAAAATAGATAACTGGTTTTTGACAGGCTATATCAATCTTTATGCCAATTAAGGGGTGAAAGGTTCAACTTGTTGAATTTAAATATGAATTGATATGGTATTTTGCAGGGTAGACAGTTTTTTGACAGCGATTAAAAAGAGGCAATATGAGCGGTAAAAACATTAAGGTTGTCTATCAAAACCAAAATTTCATGGTTGTTAATAAGCCCGAAGGGCTTAACTTTCATAGCGAGGAAGATGCTACGCACACAACCCAAGCGGGGCTGGTGGTATTGGTTAAACAACAGCAAAATCTCGCCGAGTTGTACCCCGTACATCGTTTAGATAAAATGACCTCTGGGTTAGTGATATTTGCGAAAAATAAAGCCACCGCACAAGCGTTTCAAATGCTATTTGAACAGCATCAAATCCAAAAATACTACTTGGCCATCTCTGATAAAAAGCCTAAGAAAAAACAGGGCTGGATTATTGGCGACATGCTTAGCGCACGGCGCGGCAGTTGGAAGCTGGCTAAAAGCCAAGATAACCCCGCCAAAACACAATTTATCAGTGCGCTCATTGAGCCTAAAAAACGGTTGTATTTGGTGAAACCCATTACTGGAAAAACCCATCAAATTCGAGTCGCATTAAAAAGTATTGGTGCGCCCATTTTAGGGGATGTACGATACGCTGAAGCCCATGCCGCAAAACAGTTAGACCGAGGCTATTTGCATGCCTTTGCCATTCAGTTTACTCTGTATCAACAAAGCTATCAATTTGTACAGTCACCAACTAAAGCAGGAGAGGGGGGGAGGGAATTTTTAAATCCAAATTGTGAAGCCATTATTCAGACATGGCAAACACCATGGGCATATTTTTAAATTTTCTACCCCCCTTTTTTTTTCTTGATATGTAAGAGTTTGAAATGAAAGATCAGAAAAACAAATCCAATCCTTTCCCATTTTGGGAACAGAAAACATTAGACGAAATGACACAAACTGAGTGGGAATCCGTTTGCGATGGTTGCGGTTTGTGTTGTCTAACCAAATTGCAAGACGAAGACACCGAAGAGATTGTGTATACACGCATTGTTTGCGACTATTCCGATGCAAAAACAGGACGGTGTGGCGATTACGCTAACCGAAGTATCAATGTGCC
>JAMOLY010000237.1 GCA_027068835.1 Thiomicrorhabdus sp.
TTGCAGAAGAGTTAAATACCGAACTGGGTTCTGTGGTTGGTTATAAAGTACGTTTCCATGACCATACCAATGAAAACAGTTACATTAAGTTAATGACTGACGGTATTTTATTGGCTGAGATTCGTAATGATCGTTATCTTAATCAATACGACACGCTAATCATCGATGAAGCGCATGAGCGTAGCCTCAATATTGACTTTTTACTGGGTTATTTACGTTGGTTATTGCCAAGGCGCAAAGACCTAAAAGTTATTATCACCTCGGCAACAATTGATCCTAAACGCTTTGCCACCCACTTTAATTTTAATGGCAAAGATGCGCCAGTAATTGAGGTTTCAGGGCGAACTTACCCTGTAGAAATTCGTTACCACTCTCTATTGCAAGAGGCTAATAAAGTCGAAGGTAAAGAAGAGACTCAGAAGGATATGGTGCAGGCAATCGTCGATGCTAGTGATGAGTTGATGAATGAATCAACGGGCGGTATTTTGGTGTTTCTCTCAGGTGAGCGAGAAATTAGAGAAGCCAGCGAAGCACTACGAAAGCATCATAAGCCGAGCGTGGAAATTCTGCCTTTATTTGCGCGCTTATCGGCTAAAGAGCAAAACAAAATATTTCACCCGACAGGCGCAAGACGAATTGTTTTAGCCACCAATGTTGCTGAAACCTCACTAACAGTTCCTGGAATTAAGTACGTGATTGATACAGGGCTGGCGCGAATCTCGCGCTATTCATGGCGCTCTCGTATTCAGCGTCTTCCTATTGAGAAAATATCACAAGCATCTGCCAATCAGCGTTCAGGTCGTTGTGGTCGTACCAGTGATGGTATCGCGATTCGATTATATGCAGAAGATGATTTTGAAGGGCGTACAGAATTTACCCTGCCAGAAATTCAGCGCACAAACCTAGCCTCCGTTATCTTGCAGTTGGCATCGCTTAATTTGGGCGATGTGTATGATTTTCCGTATTTAGAAGCGCCTGATTCAGGGATGATTCGAGATGGTTATAAACTATTGTTTGAGCTTGGTGCAGTCACCAAAGCTAAAGGCGATAACATTAATATCACTCAAATGGGCAGACAACTAGCTAGTTTGCCCATTGATCCACGATTAGGTCGAATGCTATTAGCGGCTAAAGACCAAGGTGTGCTGGACGAGGTTTTAGTTATCGTAAGCGCATTGTCGGTGCAAGATGTGCGCGAACGCCCGATGGATAAACAGCAAGCATCTGATCAAAAACATAGCCGTTTTAAAGATGAAAATTCTGATTTTA
>JAMOLY010000238.1 GCA_027068835.1 Thiomicrorhabdus sp.
AGCTGTCTTTAATGCTATTGTTCACGAGAATTCCTTGTTTTAAATAAAGGAATGTCTCATAACTTGCTTATTTAGCAAGTTATTTTTAATGCGTTGGCCCTGGGGGGGGGGGAGAGAAATTTAAAAAAACGTGTTAAAAATCAACGCCAATTTGTGCTTTAATCCCACTTGTATAGGCGTGTTTTATCTCTTTAATCTCAGATACGGTATCGGCTATCTCTTTGAGTTCGGCCAGTGCTGAGCGACCCGTGACCACTACGTGTTGCATAGAAGGGCGATTTTGTAATGCATTAAGTACGCTTTGTTTCTCTAAATATTGGTAGCTTAACAGATAGGTGAGTTCGTCTAAAATAACCAAGTCGTAGGTATCATTGTTGAGCATCTGTTGTGCCACCTTCCAGCCATTTTGTGCGGTTTGAATGTCTTGGGCTTTGTCTTGTGTGTTCCAAGTAAAGCCATCGCCCAATACATGCCATTCACAGTTGGGTTGGGCGCTAAAAAAGGCCTCTTCCCCTGTATCGGTACGGCTTTTAATAAACTGGCACACGCCCACTTTCATGCCATGCCCCAAGGCACGCGCCACCATGCCAAAGGCGGAGGTGGATTTTCCTTTTCCGTGACCTGTAATCACCAGTAGCAATCCTTTTTCATCCGTGGCTTTGGCCATGGAAGTTTCGATTTGGTTTTTTTTCCGTGCCATTTTGGTTTTGTGGTACTGGGCTTGTTTGTCTTGAGTCATAGCGTTGCCTTGATGCGAATGTATGCGTGGGGGATTATTTTTGAGTTTGATTTAAAATTTGAAAGAGTAATTCTATCTTTAAATTCTCTTCCAAACAATCCGCCAGTCGCTCCAGCTGTTGTTCTCGAACGGCGTGAATATCAAACTCAGTTTGCGGGGTAAAGCCTGCCCACGTTAAGAGTTGGTTGAGGGCTTGGGGTTGGTCAAACAGCCCGTGTAAATAGGTGACCAGCAGTTGATTGTCGTCTGAAATAGCGCCGTCTGCTTGCCCGTTTGGGCGTTGAATAGCTGCCTGTTTGGGATAGCTCGTGGTTTGCCCCGCATGAATTTCATAGCCCGTTACAGCAACCGATTGGTTGTCACATAATAGTGTTCCCGTTACATTGGTGAGGGTTTTTTGTGGGGTCAGAGTCGTTTGATAGTCAAAAAATCCCAAACCTGTTTGTTTTTCGTGTTCGCCCTCAATTTGCAGAGGGTCTAAAATCCAACGGCCTAACATTTGTAGTCCACCACAAATGCCGATGACCCTACCGCCATAGCGCAGGTGCTTTTCAATTGTGGTTTGCCAGCCTTGTTGAATCAACCATTGCAGATCGAAAATTACATTTTTACTGCCCGGCAAAATGATTAGATCGGCAGGGGGGATACTTTCTTGGTGGCGAATGAGTTGAAAGTCAATCTCGGGGTGCAAGCGCAAGGGTTCAAAATCGGTATGGTTACTGATGTGAGGCAGTAACGGCATAATGACATTAAAGCGTTTTTGTTCAGCAGGCGTGGTGGTTTCTGATTGGGAGGGTGCGTCTTCGGCATCTAAGTGCAAGCCGTGTAAGTAGGGTAGTACGCCCAATACAGGCTTGCCCGTTTTGGCTTCGAGCCAATCCAATCCACTTTGTAGCAAGGCTTTATCACCTCTAAAACGGTTGATTACAAATCCTTTGATGCGCTGTTGTTCCGATTCCGACAAGCAGGCCAGTGTACCAATAATATGAGCAAATACGCCGCCCTTATCAATGTCGGCAATGAGAATAACGGGGCAATCTACCTGCTCGGCAAAGCCCATATTGGCAATGTCGTTTTCGCGCAAATTGATTTCGGCTGGACTGCCCGCGCCTTCCACAAAAATCGTTTCGTATTGATGGCTGAGTAGGTGAAACGACTCTAAAACGGCTTGGTTTGCCTTGGATTTGTAGTCGTGATAGTCCACAGCGTTTAAATTACCCACGCTATGGCCTTGTATAATAACTTGTGCCCCCGTATCGCTATTGGGTTTGAGCAATACGGGGTTTAAATGCACAGAGAGAGGAATTTTGGCGGCGATGGCTTGCAGTGCTTGCGCACGACCAATTTCACCACCATCCTCGGTCACCGCGCTGTTAAGCGCCATGTTTTGGGGTTTAAACGGCGCAACCGAAAGGGCTTGCCGTGCCCATAACCGACACAACCCCGCGACCAAGGTACTCTTGCCTGCATCGGAGGTGCAGCCTTGTACCATGAGGCAGTGGGGGGTGTTGGGTGTCATGAGTTAAAAGTTTACTTTTAAACCAGCATAAAAAGAGCGCTCTGCGGTGGCATAGCCATCAACGACTTGGTAGTAAACATCGGTCAAATTTGCAACTTTGAAATAGGTGGAGGTGTTGTTATTAATTTGATAGTTTATGCTTGTATTCCATACCGAGTAAAACTGAGTATCTCCACCCTCGGAGCGCTCTCCAATGTATTGTCCACTTAGATTAAAATCTAGATTACTTGTGGCATACCAGTTCAGGTTTAATCCCACTTGTGTTTCTGGACGACGTGCTAACGCTGTACCATCGGCTTGTTCAGCCAAGACTAAACGAGTGTAATTTGCAGAAAGATCAAGCTGATTAAATGAAAAGGTATATTCTGCTTCGTATCCACGAATTTTTGATGTGCCATCAATGTTTTGAGGCTGAAAATTCCACCCTCCGAGATCAACCCAGTCAATTAAATTTGTAATACGTTTATCAAACAGGCTGACTCTAAAATTGCTTGCACTATAGTCAATGCTAAACTCTTTGCTTTTCTCTGCCTCAAGGTTTTGATTGCCTGTTCCCCATGGGTTAATCATCTCGATTAAAGTGGGCGCGTTATAAGCCGTACCGTAATTAAGTGCAATAGAGTGGTGTGGGTTAATGGCGTATTTAACACCTATCTTACCGGTTACTTCGGCATCAAAGTTACTGTATGAATCCCAGCGAAGTGCTTCGTTAAAGGTAAAGTTTCCTGCTGAGTGAGTGTTTGTTCCAAATATTGAGTTAGCATTGGTTGACTCTGAATTTTGAGTTCCAGACTTATCAATATCAGCCGTGTTAACAAGATGTTCAGCACCCAGCAATAATGAGTTTATTTGGTGAGTGATTTGAACACTTTGTACCTTACCTTCTACAAGGTCTTTACTGCTACTATCAAGTTGTTCCACTTCAAATAAGGATTGCTGTAAGGCGATATTGGTATTGTTTCGTTTTAACGTTAAATTCGTTAAATTGGTTAAAGAGGTGGATCTTTGGGTAGAGTCTGGAGCATTCCAGCCATCATAACTTGCATCGGTATCCGTGTAGTTGTGGCTTAACGCAATGGAGCTGTTGGGGGTTATATCGTATTTAATTTTTGCGATGACATTGGTGCTTTTATAGGGGTCATCTTCGTATAGATCAATATCGGTTCCAGCAGGTGCTTGAGATGAAAAACCGTCTGTTTCCAAGCGTTGCGCACTGAATGAGAATGTGACATCGTTTATTTTTTTTCCGGTACTAAGGCTTAATTTTTGAGTGCCGTAAGAACCTATTTCGGTGGTCACTTCGGTTATTTTATTGTCTTTGGTGATGATATTAATTACACCTGCCGCCGCATCGGATCCCCAAACGCCCGACTGCGCCCCTTTAATAATTTCAATGCGTTCAATATTCGCCATTGCAATGTGGGAAAAATCAGACCCGGCGGTACTTGTAGGGTCATTGGTACGTACACCGTCAATTAACACTAATACTCTATTTGTACTTGAGCCTCTTAAAAAGACACTGGTTGATGTACCTAACCCACCGTTTCGCGTAAAGCTAATACCAGAAACTTCATTTAAAGCTTCTGTGATGGATTTATAGTGTTTGGCTTCAATTTCTTCTGAGGTAATAATGTGAACATTTGAGGTGATTTGCTCTAATGTTTGTGATGTTTTATTGGCGGTTACAACCACTTGTTTAAGCTCGGTTGTTGCATAGGCTTGATTAGCTGTCAGCGCAACAAGTATCGCCGTAGAGAGTTTTGAAACTTTCATAAATTTTCCTTCGTAATGAGTCAAAAATTACAAAGGCAGAACGGTCTTAGATTGGCCCATTGGCCTAAATCTAAGTGAGGATAAATTACTTTAGTGGTGAGGGAAACTCACAAAATTTGGCTTATCTCCGTTTGCCCACCGCAATCGGTTTTGAGAATCAAATAAATTGAATTCTCATTGATTCAGGCCGGTATCCGGGCTTAAGAGCAGTTTACAAACGCCTTCTCAGAACTTTCAGATAGGGGGGGAGAAATTTTAAGAATTTTCTCCCCCCCTATCCATTTCCAATGGCTTATTGTCTGTTTTTCTCTATCACCGTTGCGGGGGCAGCATTCGATTGTAACGAATTTCCCGTTTAACGTGGTTTTATGTAGTGCTTTGTTTTTATTATAAAATAAAGCCTATTTCACGCACCTGAAAAACGCGAATTTTACGGGTAAACAGCTTAAATCGCAAGTTATATTTAGCATGAACCCTAGAAGGATTACTTTATTTTTAACGTATTTTAGGAGGTTTTATGCTTTCTACCCATCGATAACCCAAGTAACCTTGTTTTTGATTGACGGTTACAAAATGGTTTACTTGTGCTTTTTTATATAAGTGAAACGGAACTCTTACTTCTTTGGTTTTATTTTTATTATTCCAGTCATCAATGGTTAAATAAGAACCAGAGCTTCTTCTTCCGCTTGAGTGGCGTTTTTTATGAACGACAACGTTATAGGAAATCGCTTTGGATTTGTCTAGTCCAATATTTATATCTCTTAATCCATAATAAGCGGTTGATATCACACCAAAATATCCAACGATAATTAATTGAATTAAAACTAAATGTGTACGAGAGCTACGTTTAAGTAAATAAATTGTGATGAATATTAATATCAGTGTAAAAATAGTGCCATAAAAAAAGGCACCTTTTATTAGTTCTGTTACATCGATAATAAAGGGTATTTTTGTCCAAACAAAAAGTGTAAATAAGAGAAAAGTACCATTAAAAGCTAAGCCTGAACTCAAGCCCATTATGATGGCTGCTTTTAAAATAAATGGATCTTTCCATTTGTTGATATTTTTAGAAGGGGGTTCTGTTAACAGGAGGTTTATTGTATTCAACAATGGAAAAATATCAGCGGAAATTTTTTTCATAATTTCTCCATCTTTATCTATTTTCGGGCTTTTTATTTTCAATTTAACCCATAACTGTCCGTGGTTATGGCGCAGTTTTTTAACGATTGTATTATGTTTTTCAGCGGCTTCAAAAACCTTGATGATGCAATTTGATAGCTGTTCATTACTGGATAGTGCTTTTAAAAAGCTTGGGTGATCGGATGTGATATAAACTAAGTTATCAAATCTTGTCTTTCCTATTTGATGTTCATTTGATAACTTTAATCGTTTAAAAAAACGATCCAATGTACTTTCTGTTTTTAGGGAGTAGTCATAATCCTTCTGTGCCACTATCCCTAATGAAAAGCCAAATAAAATACCAGACTTTTTTTTGTGGACGTCATAGGTAAAGCGTTTTTGATAAGGGAGTTTTATGCTGCCTGATCCAAAAGAACTCGTTCGCATCAAAATAGCATAGAACGTAAAAACACACAGGGTAATCAGCCCAAATAAATACCACATAAAATTTTAATCTTCCAATGTGTTTTGACGGCAAACATCTTTAATACGCTCGGTAGGAAACTTAAGTTGTTCAATTAAGTAGGTTTTAAAGTCCTCTTGATAGGGTTGTTTCTCAAGTGCTTTTTGCATGCACAGCAACCAAGCATCGCCTTCTGGATTACCAATAACAAGGTGTTGATGTGAGGCGGGAATGCTGATACCACCAAAATGTTCCGCGTATAAACGGGGGCCACCTAACCAGCCCGAAAGAAAATAGACGAGTTTTTTTCTGGATAAGGTTAAATCGTTTGGGTGCATGTCTCGAATAATTTTGGCTTCTGGAAGCGTGCTCATATTGTCGTAAAAATCATTGACCAGTTGGGTTAATCCAGTAAGTTCACCTGCGGCTTGGTAGGAGTTGTCTCCGATACCATATGAGCTGTGTTGAGGGGGCATTTTGAATTAGTCCTATTTAGATTTGAGTCTTACTATAAATTAAAACGGCTTAGATGAAAATATTTTAAATAGTTGAAGCTGTATTGAGGTGCTTTAAATAGAGTAAGATAAGGGCTTCTTAAAAAGGAATTTTATGGGGTGAATTCTTATGGCTTGTTGGATAAAAATAGCACTGTTTTCTTGCCTAATGGGAGTGGCTTCGCTTGGCTTTGCCAGTTACGAAGAGGCGGTGGCGAACTACAATAAGGGTAATTACTTTAAAGCTGTTGATGCGTTTAAAAAATTGGCAAAGGCGAATGATGCACGTGCTCAACGGGTATTAGGTTTGTTGTACATTGATGGCAAGCGAATGGATCATGATGCTAAAAAGGCATTTGAATGGTTGACCCATGCTTCGGATCGTGACGATGT
>JAMOLY010000239.1 GCA_027068835.1 Thiomicrorhabdus sp.
CAAAATACTTTGGTGTGCAGGCAATGGTAATGTGCCCAACGCGAGAGTTGGCAGACCAAGTTGCCAGCGAGCTTCGTAAACTTGCACGTTGTATTCCTAATATTAAGATTGTGGTTTTATGTGGCGGCAAGCCTTTGGGGCCACAGGCAGATTCCTTAGCACATGGCGCGCATATTGTGGTGGGTACACCAGGTCGTTTGCAAGATCATTTGAGCCGAAACACATTGGAGCTTGATGGTATCAAAACATTGGTATTGGATGAAGCTGATAGAATGTTGGATATGGGCTTCTTGGATGAGATTACTAGCATCATCAAACACACGCCTCAAAACAGACAGACATTGTTGTTTTCAGCGACTTACCCCAACTCAATCAAAAAAATGTGCCGTACCGTACAGCGTGATCCTATTACGGTAAAAGTAGATTCTGAGCATGAGACAAATACCATCGAACAACTTTTTTACCAAACGAATACTTACCAGCGCTTAGATACTTTATTAGGTTTTTTAGAGCATCACCAGCCAGAAACCACCGTTGTATTTTGTCATACGAAAGTACAGTGCGATGAGGTGGCAGGGTATCTTCAAGAAAAAAGTATTGATGCTTTGGCTATTCATGGTGATTTAGAGCAACGCGATAGAGATGAAGTGTTGGTACGTTTTGCTAATAAAAGTATCGCCGTGTTGGTAGCAACTGATGTTGCTGCGCGTGGCTTAGATATTAAATCACTCGGTATGGTTGTGAATTATGAGTTACCGCATGACCCTGAAATTTACGTGCATCGTATAGGAAGAACAGGCAGAGCAGGGGAGACAGGTTTGGCATTGAGTTTGTACACCGATGCTGAAGTCCAACGTATTATTGCTATCGAAGAATATACGGATACTGAATGTCTATATGGTGAGGTTGATAAATTAGAGCGTAAAGAAAACTTTACGCTATCTGCCAATATGGCAACACTGCAAATTGATTCGGGCAAGAAGAATAAAATCCGTCCCGGTGATTTATTGGGCGCACTAACAAAGGATGCAGGCTTGGCTGGTTCACAAATCGGAAAAATCAATATATTCGACACGTTTAGTTATGTCGGAATAGAGCGAAAAGCAATGGGGCAAGCACTTAGGCATTTCAAAAATGGCAAAGTGAAAGGGCGCTTTGTGAAAGCTAGAGAAATAAAATAAATCAATCTAAAATAATTGTACTAGACTCCATTTTTAGCTACTAACAAATAAAGCTTGTTAGCCAAATGAGTGTAAGAA
>JAMOLY010000240.1 GCA_027068835.1 Thiomicrorhabdus sp.
ATGATCTGCTTTAAGTACGTCGATTACTTTAACCGCTTCTGCAACGATTTCTTTTCCAATTCCATCACCGGGGAGAACTAAAACTTTCTGTGTCATGTTTTAAAACCTATTTTTAATGTTTAAAAGAGGGCTTTTTATAGACCACCCCCCCTATTTTTCTATGTTTTGTGTATTAAGCAAACAACCAAGGTGCTTCTTGCTTACGTTTTTCTTCATATTTTTTGATGTCATCTGCGTGCTGCAACGTCAAACCAATATCATCCAAGCCATTCAGCAGACAGTATTTACGAAATTCATCTACATCAAAATCATAAGACTCACCCTCTGGCGTTATGACTTGCTGTTTTTCTAAATCTACCGTTAGCTCATAACCTTCATTTGCTTCTACTGCTTTAAATAGAGTATCAACATCATCTTCTGATAATACCAATGGTAATAAACCATTCTTAAAGCTGTTATTGAAGAATATATCGGCATAGCTTGGTGCGATTACGCTACGAATACCATAATCAGCCAATGCCCAAACTGCGTGTTCACGTGATGAGCCACAGCCAAAATTTTCGCGAGCCAATAATACCGAGCCACCTTGGTAACGGGCTTGATTCAATACGAAGTCTTTTTTGATCTCACGTTTTGAATGATCCATACCCGGCTCGCCTGCTTTCACATAGCGCCAGTCATCAAATAGTGTTGGGCCAAAGCCTGTTTTACTAATGGATTTCAAATATTGCTTTGGGATGATTGCATCAGTGTCAACATTTGAGCGATCAAGTGGAATCACCAAGCCTTTGTGTACGGTAAACTTTTCCATTATGACTCTCCTCCATTCTCTTGAACATAACCTCTGACATCAACCCGAATATCTACAAAATGACCCGCTATTCCTGCCGCGGCTGCCATTGCTGGGCCAACCAAATGCGTGCGCCCACCTTGACCTTGTCTACCTTCAAAGTTTCTGTTTGATGTTGATGCACAACGCTCGCCTGATTCTAAACGGTCTGCATTCATCGCCAAACACATCGAGCAACCTGGCTCGCGCCATTCAAAACCTGCATCGGTAAATATCTTATCTAAACCTTCATCTTCAGCTTGTTTTTTGACTAAGCCAGAACCCGGTACGACCATCGCAAGCTTTACATTACCAGCTATTTTTTTGCCTTTAACGACAACAGCGGCTTGGCGCATATCTTCAATACGTGAATTGGTACATGAGCCTATAAAAACTTTATCAATTTTAATTTGATTGATTTTTTCA
>JAMOLY010000241.1 GCA_027068835.1 Thiomicrorhabdus sp.
AAAAATACCTCTAAATATCATCTGTATTTGCCCTTTTATCCCTGTTTTGCATCTTCATAGTTCGCTGTGCTTATGATACCGTCTCTCCTATGAACTGCTCACCAAAAATTCGCACAAAAATATGCGGTATCACCTCTATTGAAGATGCTTTAAATGTCTGCAATGCAGGGGTAGATGCTCTTGGCTTAGTTTTTTATGCTAAAAGCCCACGCAATGTGAGCAGTACGCAAGCTGCTGAAATTTGTAGTGCGCTTCCACCTTTTGTTACTACGGTGGGTTTGTTTTTAGATACTACTGAAGATTTTGTTAATAAGGTATTAGAAACTGTACCTTTGGATTTATTACAATTTCACGGTTCAGAATCACCTGAGTATTGTGCCTCGTTTAATCGCCCTTATATAAAAGCGGTAGGTATGAAAGAATTTTTGCAAACGGATGATGTGGAGGCTAGTTTTAAAAAATATGCAGATCAATATCCGCAAGCACAAGGATTCTTGGTAGATAGCCACGGCGCAGGTAAAGCAGGCGGAACGGGCGAGACATTTAACTGGAAGAAAGTACCGAAAAAATTAGATAAACCTATTATTCTGGCGGGCGGTTTATGCACAGAAAATATTTCTGAAGCCATTCAAACTGCTGATTCAATTTACGGTGTAGATTTAAGTAGCGGCGTCGAAAGCGCACCTGGAATAAAAGATAAAAAGAAAATAAAAGCATTAATGAGAAATATAAGAATGAGTGAGGTACGACGTGTCCAGAGTTGAAAATGATAAGAACCTAGTCGGCATAGATTTAAGCACGGTCGACTGGAATAGTTTCCCTGATGACAAAGGGCATTTCGGAATCTATGGCGGACGTTTTGCAGCCGAGACTTTAATGGATGCGATTGAAGAGCTGGGTGAGGCTTACGAGTCACTCAAAGGCAATCCACAATTTCAAAAAGATTACGATGATGATTTACGCCATTATGTCGGTCGCCCTAGCCCACTTTATCATGCGAAACGCTGGTCAAAAGAACTCGGTGGCGCGCAGATTTATTTAAAACGTGAAGATTTAAACCACACTGGCGCGCACAAAATTAATAACACTATCGGCCAAGCACTACTTGCTAAACACATGGGCAAGCCTCGCATAATTGCCGAGACTGGCGCAGGGCAACACGGCGTTGCAACCGCAACTATTGCCGCGCGTTTAGGCTTGGAGTGTGTGGTTTATATGGGCGAGGTTGATGTCGCTCGCCAAGCACCGAATGTTT
>JAMOLY010000242.1 GCA_027068835.1 Thiomicrorhabdus sp.
CTGTCTAAGTCAGAAGTGTCGCGTGTAGAGCAGAGCATTAAAGTGGTGAAAGCCAAGTTGAACTACACTCGGTTGTATAGCCCTGTGGCAGGGTTGGTGGTTGAGCGTTTGGTTGAAAAGGGTCAAAGTGTTGCAGCGGCTCAACCTATTGTTAAGGTATTGGATCCCAGTTCATTATGGATTCGAGCTTACATTGATGAGCGTATCAGTGGTGCAATTAAGGTTGGGCAAGCGGCCTCAATTACGCTGCGATCCATGCCTAATGCCCCGTTTGAAGGGCATGTCAAAAGGGTAGATTTTCAAAGTGATCGTGTGACACAAGAGCGCGTGGTGTACGTTGGTTTTGACCAACCGCTGAATACTTTCTTTTTAAATGAACAGGCAGAAGTGAGTATTTTAGCAGAGACATTATCGAATGCTAAAACACTGCCCATGAGCACCTTTGCAACCTATCAAAAACAGTCAGGTGTTTGGGTCAACCGAGATTCGGAAGCGTTTTTTGTGCCATTGAGTATTTTGGCAACCGATTCCGATCATTTTGCCTTTGAAGGGGAGCTTTCAAGTGAGGATCGTGTATTGGTGATGGAAAAAAACAAAAAACCTCTATTTGAGGGTGTGAGTATTCGATCATGATTAATCTGGCCTATAAAGACATTCAACACACCTTTAGTAAGTTTGTGATTACCGCCATGGGCGTGGGCATGTTATTGGGGATTGTGTTGATTATGATTGGCGTTTATCGAGGCATGGTGGAAGACGCCAAAGTGTTGTTAAATGATGTAAATGCTGATGTTTGGGTGGTGCAACAGTACACGTTAGGCCCTTTTGCAGAATCCTCTCGGTTGTATCAAGATTTACAGGACAGCATTAAGGTCATTGAGGGGGTGGACAAGGCCGCGGCACTCACCTTTCAAGGGATGCAACTGTTTGATAAACAAGGCCATGCTGTTCGTGTGTACACCGTGGGTTATGATCCAAGAGGGGATTTTCAAATTATTCCTGATTCTGCTTTGATTGAAGGGCGAGTGTTGCGAGAGAGTCATTATGAGATGGTGGTGACGGATAAAACAGGCTTTGCTCTGGGTGAAAAAATAAAGGTAGGCAGGAACATTTTTACCGTGGTGGGCATTACGCAAGGAACGGTTTCTTCAGGGGGAGATCCGATTGTCTATGTGTCACTGAAAGACGCACAAATCATGCAATTTTCGTACTCCAACCCTCGTATTCGAAACGACCGTGCTCGTGGGTTAGAGAGTAAAGATTCACAACTGGTCAATGTGGTGGTGGCCACCCTTAAACCTGGGTACGCTGCCGATCAAGTTGCCCAAAAAATGGAGCGTTGGAAGCACCTGACCGTTTACAGCCAAGCCGAACAGATCCAAATTTTAAGTAAGAATGTGATTGAACGCTCCTCCAAACAAATTGGTCTATTTACTCTGATTTTGGTGCTGGTCAGCAGCATTATTATTGGCTTGATTATTTACACCATGACGCTGGAAAAAATCAAAGAAATTTCCATTATGAAGCTCATTGGTATTCCCAATTTCTTGATTACCAAAATGATTATTCAAGAGACCATTCTATTAGGCTTAATTGCGTTTGTGTTTGGTAACCTCTTTGCCCAGCTAATTTACAGCAATTTTCCAAAGCGGGTACTGCTTGAATGGCCAGACTCGTTTACCTTACTGGCGGTGATTATTGTGACCTCTTTTTTATCGTCTTTGATTGGGGTGTATAAAGTCTTAAAAGCCGATCCAGCACAAGCGATAGGGGGGTAAAAATGGACAATATTAGCATTAAAGTTGAAAACTTAGAGAAGACTTTTGGTGAAGGTGAAAGCCGTGTAGAGGTTATTAAAGGCGCTTCATTTGAGGTCAACAAAGGGGAGTTGGTTGCATTGATTGCCCCCAGTGGGGCGGGTAAAAGTACCCTTTTGATGATGATTGGGTGTGTATTGGAGCCCACCTCTGGAAAAATTTGGTTAGGCGAGGAGCTGGTCTACGATAAAAAATGGTTGACCAAAGATGCCCGTAAAATTCGTCGTGAAAAGTTAGGGTTTATTTTTCAGGCGCACTACTTAATCCCTTTTTTAAATGTATTGGATAATGTGTCGTTACTGCCGTTGACCTCCAGTGAAAAAGAGGAGGTGGTACGAGATCGTTCAAAAGACATTTTGCGATTTTTAGGGTTGGGTGAAAAGTTTAATGCCAAGCCAAGTGAGTTATCAGGCGGGCAAAATCAGCGCGTTGCCATTGCCCGTGCGTTGGCCAATCAACCGCAAATTATTTTAGCCGATGAACCCACCGCAGCACTGGATATAGAGCGGGCGCACAGTGTGGTTAAAATGCTTAAAGAGGTCACCAAAACGCAAGGTGTTTCCATTATTATGGTGACCCACGATGAGCGATTATTAGGTTATTGCGATAAAATTTTGAAAATTGTGGCAGGTAAGGTGGAAACCTCTCATGTGACCGAAGGTGAAGTGGTGTAGAACCAAAAAACTCCCGTATTTTAGTACGGGAGTTTGAGGGGGGGGGGGAATTATTTTAAACCCACTTAAATGGAATGAATAAGTAGACTTGATAGGAGAGAAAACAGAACTATTTAGGTGTATTACAGACCATTACGGCTCTTAAAGGCGCAGGGTAGCCTTCAATGGTTTGGTTGTGGTCTTCTGGGTTTAAAAAGTTCTCCAGTGAGTTCCACTGCATCCAATCGGTGTTGCGTTGCTCTTTTGTGCTGGTTTGATTTTTATCGACACAGCGGATGTTTTCAAACCCACACCGTTTGAGCCAATGGGTGAGTTCTTTTATGGTGGGCAAAAACCAAACATTTCGCATTTGGGCATAGCGGTCTTCGGGGATTAAAATTTGGCCGTAGTCATCAGGAATAACCAATGTTTCCAGTACCAACTCTCCGCCAGGTACTAGATGTTGTTTGAGATCGTAAATATGGTCGATGGGGGATCGGCGATGATAGAGCACACCCATTGAAAAGACGGTACCAAATGCACCGCCTTTGGTGGATATGGGGAGTTGCTCTAACGTAAGCGGTAAAAAATAGGCGGGAACGTTTTCCCCTATAAAGTGTTTTAGGGTTAAAAACTGATTCATTGAGAGTAAGTTAGGATCCACTCCAACGGCTAATTCTGCACCTTCACCCATCATTCGCCACAAGTGATAGCCACTGCCACAGCCAATATCCAGCACTTTTTTTCCTGTTAACGGGGAGAGGTGAGGGCTGACTCGATCCCACTTCCAATCAGAATGCCACTCGGTATCAATCTCAATGCCATGAATTGAAAAAGGGCCTTTTCGCCAAGGATGAAAGCCGCGTAGTGCTTGCTCAAGTTCTGCGGCTTGCTCTTTTGTGAAAGAAGGGGGGGTAAAAATTTTAATGGCTGATTGGTTTAAATCATAATCACACGGGGCAGGGTAGGATTTTATCTGCGCCATGACCTCAATCCAACGGGGTAGATTCCCGTTGTTCTCTGGGTTCAGTGCGTCTTCAAGTAGGCTGGGCAGTTGCGTTGTCCAAGATTCAAGTTTTGTATCGTGTAGATGAGACCAAAAAGTGTCGTAATGTTGTTTCACGTGAAACTATCCTGCTTGTGTTGAGAGGGGGGAATTAAGCGGCTTTAAAAAGCTTTAATCGCTAAAAAAGAGGCGAAATTATAAGCTTGAAACCAAATTCCTGCGGACTGAAAGCCTACTTTTTTAAAACGCTCTAAGTGATCCTGTTCGGTGTCGGTAATGAGTACGTTTTCGAGTGAACTGCGCTTTTGGCTGATTTCAAGTTCTGAGTAGCCATTGGCACGTTTAAATTGTAAGTGTAGGTGCTCAATACTGGTTTGCAGTGCGTCATCCTCAAAGTGCAGTTTTTCAGAGACGATTAAAATTCCACCAGGGTTTAACCCTTGATAGATGGTTTTGAGTAGCGCTTCTCGTTGGTCGGGATCAATAAATTGCAGGGTGAAGTTAATGACCACCACGGAGGCATTTTCAATTTTAAACTGAGTCATATCAGCACAGTGTAAGTGTACGGGCACCTCAGAGTGGTAGGCATGAAGATACTCTTGGGCACGTTTAATCATGGACTCGGAGTTATCGAGGGCGATGATTTGACACTGTTTACCTTCCACATTACGGCGCATGGTTAAGGTTGCAGCCCCTAAAGAACAGCCTAAATCGTATAGGTTGCTATGGGCTTGGGCGTGTTGCTGAGTCAGTTCACCGATGCCCGCCAAAATAGTCTGATAACCAGGCACAGAGCGTTGAATCATGTCCGGAAAAACTGCCACAACCGATTCATCAAATTGAAATGCACCAATGGCTTCATGAGCTTGGGCGTAGAGGGTGTCTTTATTCTGAGGGGAGTTGTGTTTAATCTGGCTTGTCATGGGGGTATTTTAGGGGATAACTTGATGAAATGTCGTTGTTTTTTTAGATTATTGGGTCGATTTGTTTTATAATCAAAGATAAGTCAATATTGAACGACAATAAGGAGTCTGTCATGAATGCGATTAATCCATCTCTATCGGCGGCACTTTCGTTACAACCTCAAAACAATCAAATGAATGCACGGCCTGATTTAAGAATGGACGACAAGTCTTCTGCTCAGGCCACGAATGGGGGCAATTCAACGGTCACGTTATCGGATAGCGCACAGATGCTATCATCGGGTCGTTTAAATGACGTTGCCGCTTCACAAAGTGTTCGAGACAGTATGGCGGTTGAAAATAACACCATGGATGCAAATGAAACGACTTCGGGTGTGAGCGTGGTTAGTGATCTACAAAGTAAAGCCAATATATATTCTCAAGTGGCAAATTTAACGTAATTTTTACGTATTAAAAATATTAATCCGTTTTTTTAAAGCACATTAAATCATGCTATTTAATGTGCTTTTATTTTTTTCTCCCCCCCCTTCTCCCTTTTTTATTCGTTATAGTTAGATTCAAAATAGGCTTTTTGATGCGTGATCTATTGTTTTTAGTGATGTTACTTGCTAGTTTTTTTGTTTTAACCTCCTGCAGCCAGTCTTCCTTTGAAAAACTGGAAGAGGGTTCGGTGATTGTGGCGTTTGGTGATAGCTTAACTCAAGGGGTTGGTGTTTCTAGGGAGCAAAGCTACCCAGCGATATTGCAAACATTATCGGGTTACAAGGTGGTTAATTCGGGGGTATCGGGTGAAACCACTGCGCAAGGATTAGTACGGTTTACTCAGGTACTCGAACAAGAGCATCCTAGATTGATTATTTTGTTAGAAGGGGGGAATGATATCCTTAAAAATATTCCTCGTGAACAAACCCAAGAAAATTTAGCCAACATGATTGCGTTGGCACAAGCGAATCATATTGCGGTTTTATTAGTGGGAGTACCCGAAAAAAGTATTTTTTTCAGCAGTGCTGAGTTGTATGAATCATTAGCAGAACAGTGGAATATTCCCTTGGAAAATGACATTGTGGGTCATTTAATGAGACGTACTTCAATGAAGTCGGATTACATTCATTTTAACGAAAAAGGCTATCAAAAACTGGCGGAAGCGATCTACTTGAAACTGCAAGAGAGTGGGGCACTTTGAAGGATGATTACTTTTTATAAAAATTACGGTTTTTACGAAGGGTAGAAGGGTCTTTCATTATCTTTCCCCTTTTTTTAGGGTATGTTTTAACATTACTTTTAGGAGTCGCCACTTTGCTGGAACCTGAAACGGCTTGGTTGATTTCGGCCATCTCTTTTGGAGTTAAGTCTCGCCATTCATTCGGCTTTAAACTGCCTAACTGTACGTTCATAATACGGTTGCGAATCAGTCGAGTGACACGATAATCTAAATATTCTGCCATGCGGCGAATTTGTCGATTAAGTCCTTGGGTGAGAATAATGGTAAAGACAAAGCGGCTTTGTTGAGTGACGATGCAAGGTTGGGTAACGGTATCTAAAATAGGCACGCCTTGTGCCATTTTTTGAATAAACGATTGTGTAATGGGCTTATCAACGGTAACGGTATACTCTTTATCGTGAGCATTTTCAGCACGTAATATTTTATTTACGATGTCGCCATCGCTGGTAAGAAAGATCAGCCCTTCAGAGGGTTTGTCTAAGCGCCCAATAGGAAACACGCGTTCTGCGTGTCCTACCGCCTCAATAATATTACCTTTGACTCGACTTTCTGTGGTGCAAGTAATGCCCACAGGTTTGTGATAGGCGATGTAGATACGATCTTTTTTATCTTCACAAACCGCGACGATAGGGTTGCCATCGACTTTGACAATATCTTCGGGTTGCACTTTGGTGCCAAGCTCAGGAATACAGTCGTTGATGGTGACGCGGTTTTGCTCAACCAAACGATCGGCTTCTCGGCGAGAACAAAACCCTGAATCACTGATGAATTTATTTAGGCGTTTTTCGGTAGGAAGCGTCAAAAGAGATCCTTGGGGTGTTTTTGAAAGATTATTATACCAACCTATTTATA
>JAMOLY010000243.1 GCA_027068835.1 Thiomicrorhabdus sp.
ACCGCCCTTTCGAACCTAGTTGCTTTATTACTTCAGCCGAATGCCCACCTCGACCAAATGTGGCATCTATATAGATACCGTCTTCCTTTATATTTAGCGCTTCAATAGCCTCATTAAGCAAGACCGTTTCATGCTTGAATTTATTCGTCACAAGTCACAAACCAGCGCTAAATTGAAAAATTCTTTAACGAATCATCATTCTGAATACTATCTTCAGCGATACTCACTCTATCTCCGGAACCACCAAGCCATGCATCTTCGCTCCACAACTCAAACTTATCGACTTGACCTACCAGAACAACCTTCTTATCAAATTTACCAAAATCTCTTAATGGCTCAGAAACCATAATGCGCCCCTGACCATCCATCTTCACTTCTGTCGCATAACCAAAAACGGTACGCATCAAATTTCTCACGCCCTTATTCATGTTAGGTAGCTTCCTGATAGAAGCCTGTGTCTCCATCCATTTACTCAAGGGATACAGCGCCAAACATTCACCACCATGATCCGCTGTTAAAACCAAATCACCTTCATTATCCCCCTTAATCGCATCACGATACTTAGTCGGAATTGCCACCCGACCTTTAGCATCTAGATTTAAATACGAAGAACCTAAGAACATTTAACATCTGCCAAATTAGTTTTTATCAATCAGCAAAAAGACCTAAAACCCACGTTTCACCACTTTTCACTACATTTCTTCATACTAACACTAATATTCCACAAAACAAGGAATGTTTTAGGTAAAACTAGGGAAGAACTCTTTTAAAAGACAAGTAGTTAGCGCCTTGTGCGAAAATCGACCAAGGATAAACGGTAGTTCGTTTTTTGAATTAAATGGATAGAATTAGGAGCTCACAATCAACATTAGGACTGTATTGTTTTTGTTCGACTCTTATTTGAATTAGAATTATTTATGAGGGGTGACTTAGATGATTTTTTATACTAAAGATTATTGGAAGTATTGTTCTTAATTTTTAACAGATAGTCTTCAAAACAAAGAAATAAGTGTGAGTTGACCTATAAGCCGGGTCCTGTCGTGAACAATCATTCATCTGGATAATACGTCACCGTATACCTCAAGCGATCTACCCGGATGCAGTGCGGGTACACACCTATTGCATCCCTATTTGATCTTGCTCCGGACGGGGTTTACCTTGCCACAAACAGTTACCTGCTGTGCGGTGCGCTCTTACCGCACCCTTTCACCCTTACCTAATCGATCGAAACCAATCAGGCGGTCT
>JAMOLY010000244.1 GCA_027068835.1 Thiomicrorhabdus sp.
GTCGCACAGTTTAGGCAAAAAACATACAGATCTTAAATTCGTAAACAAGGCCATTTTTTTAGGAGGGGGGGGTAAAATTTACCTCTTCTTACCAATCCCTAATTTTTATCTCTTTAGTTGTTGGTAAAAATTTTCATGTGACCCAACCAGTAACAGCACTCTTGAGTCAGGATCGTATTCATACGCCAATAAAAAGCGTTGATTTATACAGTCAAATTTATAAACATAGATACCCTGTAGATCACCTTTCTTCATGAGACCCAGAGTTGGGTCAAGAATGATGTCTTCTACTGCGTTATCAACGCTATCTTTTTGGTTGTTGTGCAATTTTTATAGGCTCGGGTGAAAGCATTCGTTTGTCGTATTTTCGATATTCCCTATATCAGCCACGAAACTGCCCAGGCTTAAAGGCAGAGAGTTTTTGGCGGTCTTCGGTTTTTGCAATCATTAAGTCCCGAACAAATTCGATTGGTAAATCAGGGTTATCAAGCGCAGCTTTACCTATTTTGGCCCAAAATTCAAGTTGGCCTGAAATAGTGCGGCATTCGCCTTTTGAAGCACTTTTTACTTCTTCATACAGTTGTTCATCAATACGTACGGGTATACTCATAACACTCTCCATTGCTACATTTGGAGTAAATCATAGCAGGGTATTTATGATCTCGTCAATATGGCTGAACAAGCGAAAGTGTATGAATGGCAATCGTATTTAAATGAGGCGCTCTCCAAAGGCCATTTTTTTAGGAGGGGGGGGGATAAAAATTTGGATTCACATTTTCTCCCCCCCCCCTATCACGCTAACAATCGACTGGTTTCAGGATGGAAATGTTGTTTAAGGATCGCGCCCTCTTTTTCTGGGCATTATCAGGGTAAGAAATATCTTATATCCTGTGGTAGTATGCTTATGGTTAATTAACACCATCTAATTTAAGGGGTTTTAATCATTGCCTGTTATTAAAGAGTTTGAAAGTCGTGAAGTGGATATTACTTGTTTAGAATCTTTAATTGCTGAGCATCGTGCTAAACCTGCTGTTAAGAAGAAATTAGAATCCGAGCTTTGGAAAATTAGAGCAGGTGATAAAGCAGAGAAGAATGCGAGTTATCTTTTGAAGCCTTGTAATCCCCCCATTTATAACCGAAGTTAAAAGTAGAAGATTAAACCTTTTCCAGCTTGTATCTTGGTGGCACACCACCAATCGCTGAATGAGGTCGTTCGTTATTGTAAGTCCATAACCATTTT
>JAMOLY010000245.1 GCA_027068835.1 Thiomicrorhabdus sp.
TTAATTGAAACGGTTCACATCGGATCTTCACGCTACACCACCCCCATAAATAAACGGGTTAACACGCCTAAATCATCCAGTTCAATGGTCACTTCGGTTACCTTAGGTAGCTTGCTCTCTTTAGGCATGGGAATATTCCCCCCCCCTGCTAAAGGTGAAAGGTTATTTAACCCCTCCTCTGGTGGCCAGCTGGTGACCCACTGATCTTTTTCGTCTAACAGGCGTATCTCAAATCGCTTAACCCCTGTTAAAATCGGAGTAACTCGCGGTTTTGTATTGGGCGCACGATCCAGCACTGGCCATGTTAAACGATACAACGTATCGTCTTTAAGTTGATACCCAACACGCAACAACCCGCCCGATGCTCGGGGAGTCGGTAACTCGGCAACCCGAGTAAGCTCCAATCCTAAATCGGTTCGATACACATAGGCAGAAAGTGATGAGCCAAATCCATCTTGAATGCCACGCGGCGCCACTTGAATCAGATCTTGCTCCATCCACCAAATAGCACGTTGTACCGATTCCATTCGCTCTGAATGACTTTGCACTTGGGTTTGCACGTTTACAACATTGTTAATTGTTTGGTACGCCAATGCTGAAATAACCGCAGAAATGGACAGTGCAATTAACAGCTCAATCAGGGTAAACCCTTTCTGACGTTGACACAACCTGTCGGCCACACGTAAAGTTTGTTGCCTTGCCTCTTTCATCAACACGCTACTCCGCGACCACGGTCACTAACTCAACCGAAGCATCGTCATCATTCAGGTCTGTAACCGCCATCAACAGTTTTTTAATGCCTGGAAACGTGGTGGACTCAGAGCGAGCGTCAATGCGCCACTCTCGACCAAGCTGCGTAACCGTGGTCGCTTGTTCTGATGATGCGTTACCTTCAGACGCAACGCCCGACAACAAATGCTGTTTAACCAACTCATCCTCAGCCACCCAAGTGGCGATAATACGTGACTCCAACTGCGCTTGGTTCAATGCCGTATCACCCAATGATTTTGTTAATCCCGCCAGCGCGATCGACACAATCGCCAACGCAATCATTACCTCAATTAAGGTAAACCCTTTTTGACCTTTAAGAGGTTTCACTTAATGTCCTAGTTTTATAAGGGATGCTTGCATGACACTGTCCTATTTTGACGCTTCTAGCGCATCAAATTGCAATAAATCATTCCATGAGACCTTCACAATATTTTCTTTTTCAGGTGCACGAAATGCATCGCCCCCCACCGACAAGGTAATATCCCCTTCCAATGTTTCTCCTGTTGGCCAAAACATCCAACCCGCCTCTGGCAACTGTTGGTTTTTTGCAAAGGTTTCATCCACCGACCAAGATACCGTCACGCCAGAACTCCATGCTAAAAAATCCACTTTGCTCGCCGTTTCCCACTTTTTTTTAAGTAAAACATAGGTTTTTAAGCCCGTTTTGTCAGGTACAACCAAATACAACCGTCGATTAAAAGCCGATTGGTCTCGCACCAAGCCCAAAAACGCTTTCAACTGATTTTCTTGTGCTGTGAGTTTGGATTTATCCCCCCCACTCATCGAGAGAACACTCATGGTAGTCACCACTGAAATAATGACCACCACAACCATGAGTTCAATAAGGGTAAACCCAGCTTGCTTTAGACATGCTTTCTGTTTCAATGTATCAAAACCAATCGTGAAAACACGTACTACTCTTCGTTCCAGTTACCAATCGTAGCATTGACACCTTCACCGCCCTCTACGCCATCGCCACCATAGGTAAACAGATCAAACGCGCCATGCGTTCCAGGCATTAAGTACAAGTACGGATTACCCCAAGGATCTTTTGGCACGTTGTCCAGTAACTTTTTCCATTTTTTAGCTTCTGGCCCATCGGTGGGCTTTGTCACTAAGGCTTCAATGCCTTGATCGGTCGTTGGGTAGTTGTAATTATCCAACTTATAAAGCTGCAAGGCGGACGAAATGGCATTAATCTCTTGCTTGGCTTTTACCATACGCGCCTCATCAGGACGTTCCATTAAATTAGGAACAACTGCTACCGCTAATACCGCGAGAATGACCACCACGACCATTAATTCAATTAACGTAAAACCACGTTGCATTTGTGCTTTTAAATAATTATTTTTCATTTTTTCCTTCTCTTTATTAAACACATAATTTAAAAACTTTCTAAACACTTTACTCGAACAGCCATCTATTGACCCACCATTTGATTCATCTCAAACATTGGCATCATAATCGCCATCACAATTGTTAAGACGACCCCACCCATCACAATAATTAAAACTGGTTCTAAAATACTCATTAAAGCAGTCGCTGCCGATTCTACCGCATTCTCATAATGTTCCGCGCCTTTAATCAACATGGTATCAAGCTGCCCTTTTCCCTCCCCTGTTTTAACCAAGTTTAATAGGAGGGGGGGGAAAAATCCGACGGTTTTCATAGCATGGTAAACGGGTTTACCCTCTCTAACCTCTTCCACCATGTCTAACACCCCTTTTTTCATGGGATCCAAAGTCATCACCTCGGCAGAAATTTTGAGCGCATCTTTAATCGCTACTCCACTTAACACCAACACCCCAAAGGTTCGAGACCAACGCGCGGTAGCAGAATAAATCAAAAAGCGTTTTAAGCCTGGAATTTTTAATAAAAATGAATGCACGGCAAAACGCCATTTAGGACGTTTCATAGCCCAAATACTTCCTAGCCACAGCGCAATGGCAAGCCCCAGCATCAATGACCACTGGGCTTGAATAAACGCACTTAAACTCAACATCCCTTGCGTTAAGGGCGGCAAGGTTTGTTGCATATT
The DNA here is from genome assembly GCA_027068835.1 of Thiomicrorhabdus sp. GTDB lineage: Bacteria > Pseudomonadota > Gammaproteobacteria > Thiomicrospirales > Thiomicrospiraceae > Thiomicrorhabdus. The sequence continues at coordinate 2,810 of JAMOLY010000245.1, forward strand.
ATCAAAGACACTGACCACTTTAGGCACAACATAAATCATTAGCAGAAATACAATCACAACGGCCACCACCACCATTAATATTGGATAAATTAAGGCGGTTTTCATTTTTTTATTTAACTTATCTTGTTGCTCAACCGATTCAGCCAAGCGAGACAACACTTTATCCAGATGCCCGCTCTCTTCTCCCGCTTGAATCGTCGCAATAATGTCTCGAGGAATGCTCACAGGCGCTAACGACATTGCATTGGCTAAAGAGTACCCTTCTGAAACATGGGTGTGCAAACTGGTAATAAAACGCGCAACCTGTTTTGATTCACTTTGCGTTGATAGCGCTTTAAGCGCCTCTTTTAACGGGGTACTGGCATCTAATAAGGTATACAGTTCTCGAGTAAATAGTGCCAGCTCTGTCACTTTTAGCTTGGGGACAAAAAAACTTTTTTTCGCTGCGTTTGCTTGCGTATTTTTCTTTTCAATTTGCACTAGCGCAACAGGGGTAAGACCTTTGTCTCGCAAAATTTGGCGTATCTGCCGCTCGGAATCTCCTTCCTGCAATCCCTTTTGGGTTTTCCCCTCTTTGGTTAATGCTTTGTATTCAAATACAGCCATTTATGATTCCCTAGCGTTGCGTGACACGTAGCACTTCTTCTAAACTGGTTTTACCATCCAATACAGCACGATAACCACTTTCTGCTAAAGAAGGAACTTGCTGTCTTAACAACTGCTCAATTTGAGACTCTGAGACATCCGAGTGAATCATTTGTCGAATTTCATCGTCCACGGGCATCAACTCATACAGCCCCATTCGTCCACGATAACCACTTTGCTGACACTGTTCACAACCTTCAGGAAGAAAAATTTCAGCCTCGGTCACGCCCAAAACTTCGCACTCGGCAGCGTCTGCAACATGAGCGACTTTACAATGCGTACACAGCCGTCGAACCAATCGTTGCGCTAACACACCAATTAAACTGGATGCCAACAAAAAAGGTTCAACACCCATATCTCGTAAACGTGTAACCGCGCCCACGGCGGTATTGGTATGTAAGGTTGAGAGAACCAAATGCCCAGTTAACGACGCTTGCACGGCAATATTAGCGGTTTCAGAATCACGCACTTCACCAATCATAATCACATCTGGATCTTGACGTAAAATGGCTCTTAATCCTTTGGCAAACGTCATATCGGCCTTGAGGTTAACGGGTGTTTGGTTAATGCCTTCAATGTTATATTCGACAGGGTCTTCAATCGTCATAATATTACTCTGACTGTCATTTAAACGACCCAGCCCCGCGTACAGCGTGGTGGTTTTACCTGAACCCGTTGGCCCAGTCACCAATAAAATACCATGCGGTTTTGCTAAGAGTTTTTGCACCCCTGCCTCAAGGTTTTTAGGTAACCCTAAATCGGTTAAATCCAAACGCTCCATACTGCGATCCAGCAAACGTAAAACCACTCGTTCGCCAAAACTAGATGGAATAGTCGAAACCCTTAAATCCACAGCACGTCCACCCAATTTAAGCGCAATTCGCCCATCTTGGGGCAAACGTTTTTCGGCAATATCCAAACGTGCCATAACCTTAATTCGTGACACTAACATGCCAGACAACGTGGCTTTTGGTGTAAACAACGTACTTAACACACCATCCACTCGAAAACGAATCCGCAACTGATTTTCAAACGGCTCAATATGAATATCCGAGGCATTGGCTCGAATCGCTTCTGACAAAATGGCATTCAATAACTTAATAATCGGTGCTTCATCGGCACTGTCTAACAAATCTTCCGTTTCGTCCAGCTCCGAAAAAATGGTGACCAAATCGTCCGTCTCAATTGACTCAAGAGAGTCCATTGAACTTTGTCCACTGGCGGCATAACTCAATTGAATTTTTTTTTCAAATGCATCATCAGAGAGCAATTCAAACACAATGTTTTGAATTGACTCCTCTTCTGGTAAAGGCATTGAAGATAACTCAAATAAACGACGCTGCGCTTCCTGTAATGCCACTAATGGCGTATTTTCCGTATAAAAAACCCTAGGTTCCACCGCCGGGTTCTCACTGAGAAGTAACTCATTTTTTCGCGCAAAACTGAACGGAAGCAATAGGCTCATAAATCCAAAATCTCAGGAATTGATGTCGGTCTTATACTTTCAATCTCTGGCTCTTTTGGTTTAGCCTGATTTATGCGATTGGCCACCCCAGCTGGCATCGTTTGATTTACAGAAGGCAAAGAACCTTCTTTCCATTCCTCAAGTGCAGGCAAGCGTGGTCTTAAAGAATTATCTAGTAAATTAGGACTCTCCCTCTCTAACAATTTATTCTGCTCTTTCGAAATATAACTGTATTTTTTCTGGCTGTAATAGTCACTGGTCTCATTATTTCGAATGATAACGGGGCGTAAGAAAATCATTAAATTTACTTTTTCACGCTTGGTTTGTGTCGACCTAAACAATCCCCCAATCCATGGAATATCCCCCAATAAAGGCACCTTAGATTCGGTCACCGTCTCTTTTTCATCAATCAAGCCACCTAACACGATCACTTTTCCATCGCCAACAATAACGCGTGTTTTAATTTGACGCTTGGTGGTTTGAATATCAACCGCTTCACCCTTGGGCAAAACATCTGAAACTTCTTGATCAATCTCTAAGTAAATCTCATTGCCTTCATTAATTTGTGGCTTAACCTTTAACTTAAGCCCCACACTTTTACGCTCAATGGTATTAAAAGGATTGGTGGCCGCATTATTGCCACTGGTAAAGCTCCCTGTTTGAAAAGGCACTTCACGACCCACTACAATCTCGGCCTCTTCATTGTCCAAGGTCAAGATAGAGGGCGTGGCTAAAATATTGGATGACGAATCGGTGTTTAATGCCGAAATAAGCGCACCCCAACCTTGATCACCCGCAGCATTAAGGCCTCCAGTACCAATCGTAACACCCGTTCCAACCCCAGCTGCCTGTGCCAGCGTATCTCCAGCATTGCCCAACAATGTTGACAAAGTACCAGTAAGATTAACTACACTCGCAGCTCCACCAGAACCAAGTACTGCCCAATCAACCCCTAAATTAGCCGCTCTATCCTCTGATAGCTCAACAAAAATAGCCTCAATCAGGACTTGAGCTCGGCGAATATCCAACTGTTTAATCACCTCTTTTAAGGTTCTTAAGATAGCCGAAGGCGCACTAATAATCAGTGCATTCATTCGCTCATCTGGTTCAATACTAATCTGATCTTTTAATTGTTTATCACTCAAAGAACTAACAGGAGAAGGAATACCCCCTCTCGTAGCACCGCGGCTGTCACCCCCACCACTACTCTCACCACCACCTTCTGTAGCACCTTGCTCATTACTAGACGAGGACAAAATGGCGCGATTGCCCGACACTTTTCTTAACACTTCGGCCATATCATTGGCCTTAGCGTAGCGTAAATAAATAACTTGAACTTGGCTTTCTGCCGCGACCTTAACATCCAAATGCGCAATTAGCGCCCGCAAAACCATTCGTTTTTGCTCGTCGCCGCTTAAAATCAAACGATTCGATCGAGCATCAAAACTCACCTTAATCGCATTTGACCCTGACCCC
>JAMOLY010000246.1 GCA_027068835.1 Thiomicrorhabdus sp.
CTTCCCCCCCCCCCTCATTCAAGGGTCATTTTGGCTCTCTGTTTTTAAACATTTTAAAGCGCAACAAGGCAGTGATTCGGTTGCAATTTTAGCCTATACCTCGCTGGTAGGCATTGTGCCAATGCTGGCAGTGATGCTCAGTCTGTTTTCGGTTTCCAGTTATTTTGAATCGTTTGAACGCTTGGTGATGGATCAAGTGGTGCATAATCTCATGCCCGCTTCGCAACCGATGATTGAGGATTACTTATTGCAGTTTTCTCAGCAAGCCGTGCAGTTAAAAGGTCCAGGGATTTTGGTGATGTTTTTAACCTCTTTATTGCTGCTGTGGAAAGTGGATGAAAAGCTCAATGCGATGTGGCCGAATCGTTCGACCCGTAAATGGTGGGTGAGCTTGTTGCACTATTTGGGCATTAGTATTTTAGGGCCGCTGTTTTTGGGGTTAAGCTTGGTATTAAGCTCTTATTTATTGGCATTGCCGCTGTTGGCTGAGACCATGCCGTGGCTTAAACAGGCGACACTGGGCATGGCAACTTTGCCACTTTTATTAAGTTGGTTGGGATTTACCTTTCTATTTAAATTTGTGCCTGTTTGCTATATTCCAATCAAAATTGCGTTATTAGGCGGTTTTTTTGCCATGGTTCAGTTAGAGCTATTGAAATCGGGTTTTGCCTTGTACGTAAAATGGTTTCCAACCTACGATTTGGTTTACGGCGCATTTGCTGCCATTCCATTGTTTTTACTGTGGCTATATCTAATTTGGTTTATTGTCATTTGGAACGGGGCGTTTGTTGCCACGTTAATGAAGCGACTTGAGAAAAACCCATGAGAGCATTAAAAGGGCGTTTGTTTAGGCCTGTGTTATGGCTTTTGCTCCTGCTTGGTTTGGTGATGAGTCTCAGTTTAATGATCGGCGGTTTCTCTTTTTACCCCAGTGAGTTCATTGCTGGGCTTTCAACACAACAGCAGTTTATTTTGTGGGAAATTCGATGGCCCAGAACGTTATTGGCGGCAGTGATCGGTGCGGGGCTGGCGATTTCAGGTGTGGCACTGCAAGCGTTGTTTCGTAATCCCTTAGCCGAACCAGGTTTGATTGGGGTTTCCAGCGCGGCTGCATTTGGGGCCGTATTTGTGATTGTGCTGGGTGGCGCACTGTGGCATGAGGTTGCGGTTTGGCAAATTAGCGTCGCCGCTTTTTTATTAGCAAGCCTCAGTACCGCCATGTTGTATCTGATCGCCACACGGCATGGGCACACCGATGTCGCATTAATGTTACTGGCTGGCGTGGCCTTCAATGCTATTTTTGGTGCCTTAACCCAACTGCTCATTACCTTTTCGGACGATGCACAACTGCGTTCTGCCCTGTTTTGGATGATGGGATCTTTGGCAAATTTATCGTGGTTTTCTGTGGGAATGGTTTCGATCTTCGTCTTACTTGCTTCTTTAGGGTTATGGCGATTGGTCAAGTCAATGAATGCCTTTTTATTGGGGGAAAACGTGAGCTTGCAAATGGGCTATGACCCCAAGTGGTTTAAGTGGCAAGTGATGGGATTAAGTGCATTGATTGTGGGCGTGTCGGTCTCTATGGTGGGTGTGATTGGCTTTGTTGGCTTGGTGGTGCCACATATTATTCGTTTATGGGTGGGGGCAGACCACCGTTTGGTCTTGCCTTTAAGCGCATTAGGGGGGGCAATTTTATTGGTACTGGCGGATTTATTCGCACGTCAACTGCTCTACCCTGCGGAACTCCCCATTGGTTTATTAATGGCACTGTTAGGTGGCCCATTCTTTTTAATGCTGTTAATGACTAAACGGCAAGCCCGCCTTTCCAGCGTACAAAGAAAAAGGCTGTAATAATGGCAACGCTTTCATCCATTCAAGTTATTGATCTTGAGGTTAAGATCGCCAATACCGTGTTGTTAAGTGATGTTTCATGTGAGTTTCAGGCGGGAAAAATTTACGCTATTTTGGGGCAAAATGGTGCAGGAAAATCGACTCTGTTGCAGTGCTTGAGCCATGAAATACCGTCTTCAAAAGGTTCTATATTATGGAATAATCGTTCGCTGAGTGAATTTTCATACAGCAAATTAGCGAAGCAAAGAGCGGTGTTGCCTCAATCCAACGAGCTGGCGTTTTCCTTTACGGTGGAAGCACTGGTTCAATTGGGCGAAGAGGTGGTTCAGCGCTCTCACAAAGAGGCTTCGAATACGATTGATGCCGTGCTAAATACGTGTGATTTGATCCCTTTACGCCATCGAGACTACCTGACCCTCTCAGGCGGAGAACAAAAACGGGCGCAATTGGCACGAGTGTTGGCGCAAATTTGGCCAAGTTCTCCTGTAAAAGAGGGGGGGGGGATTTTTTCTGACAAGTGGTTGCTCTTGGATGAATGGACGGCAGGGTTAGACATTAAACACCAGCAGTTGTTAGCGCGTTACTTTAAACAGTGGGCAGCGCAAGGCTTGGGCATTATTATGGTCTTGCATGATGTGGGGTTTGCCGCACAGTTAGCCGATCGCTGTTTGATGTTAAAAGATGGAAAGGTCTTTGCTGAGGGGGAGGTTAATCAAGTCTTAACCCAATCCATTTTAACCGAAGCCTTAGAAATGCAAGTGCAGGTGAGCGACGATGCTCAAACAGGGCGACCGATGGTTTATCCACGCCTTTCGTTTTAACCCCAAATCCCCTGATAGAAACATCAATTACTCGCACTTTAATTCATGTTTCTATCTGGGGATTCGGGTTAAACTTGAAGCGGTTGAAAGTTTTTAGGCTAAGAGAGGTCTCTTACGTTATGAAAAACAAAAAAGATTTTTTTGAAAAACTGGTTTCGGCTTACGCCAAAGATTTGTACCGTTACGCCTACTGGTTATGCAAACAGCCTACCGTGGCAGAAGATTTGGTGCAAGAGACCTTTGCCCGAGCTTGGAAAGCCATTGACCGACTGAAAGATGAAAAGGCCGCCAAGGCATGGCTGATCACCATTTTACGCAGAGAAAATGCCCGGCTGTATGAAAAATATCAACCATTACTCTTTGAACTGGACGAAGATTTAGTCGCCGAAGAGGATGGCAATGACCCTTTCGAATTATTAGAAAAAGCACAGTTACAGCAAGCCATTATGGCACTCCCTAATGACTATCGAGAACCCATGATTTTACAAATTATATGGGGTTTCAGTGGTGAAGAAATTGCCACGCAACTTAGTTTAAAGCTTGCCACAGTGAATACACGTTTGTTTCGAGCACGTCAAAAATTAAAACGGATGTTAACCAAAGAGAGCACCATATCGCGTGCTAAGCCGAACATTACACAGAAATCAGGAGGGCGTTGGGATGAATGAGTTACAATTTAGAAAGCAGTTGCAAGCCTCGCCGTTTCAATTAAGTGATGAGATGCAAGCCTACTTAAAAGAGCATCCAGAGCTTAAACCCATAGTGCAAAATGCACGTGAGCTGGACCAACAAATTGAACACGCTTTAAAAGTTGAAGTACCCGAAGGGTTAGAAGCGCGTATTTTAGTTAAACAGCAACACAAAGAAAAAACGGAAAAAAATTCCCCCCCCCCTATTCGTATTCAATCCAATCGTTGGGCACGTTGGAGTGGAGTTGCCGCCAGTTTGTTGGTGGTTTTAGTGGGGTTAGGGGTATGGCAAGAGCGGGCAACGTTATTTCCATTGAAAGCCACGGATGTGATTGCGCATGTAATACATCATATGGAAGATGAGCCTGATTTTATGGCACTTACCAAGCTGCCTAAAAGTGAAAAAGTGTTACAGAAATTGTTTTTAGCGGTCGGCGCATCACTTGAACACCCTGTTGAACACATGAGTTATGTGGGGGAGTGTGTGATTAATGGTCAAAAAGGGTTGCACATTGTACTGCAAGAGGCCGATGGCCCCGTTACTATTATCGTCATGCCAGGGCAACAACTGGCCGCCATGGAAGCTTTTGAAGCCAGTGGCTATCAAGGTGAGCTACTGCCTGTAAAAGGTGGCATTGTCGCCATTATGGGCAAAGGACGAAAACAGGTCGCGTTAGCACACATGCGATTCTTTAAGGCGGTTCGGTTTGTTTAGAGGGAGGGATAGTACAGAGTTGCCCCTTTTTAAGGGGCTAACTGAGTTGTTACAGCGAAAACTCACTAAAATCGTCACTGTCCACTTTAGAGTCCACTTGTCCAACCAAGTACGAACTGATTTCAGACTCTTGCGGCGCGACTTGCACATTGTCGCTGACCAACCAGTGATTCATCCAAGGCAGTGGGTTGCTGCGTGATTCAAAAATGGGAGTGAGCTTAATCGCTTTAAGGCGCACATTGGTGATGTACTCCACGTAATCTTTTAAAATTTGAGCGTTTAATCCAATCATCGAACCGTCTTTAAACAGGTAGTCTGCCCACTCTTTTTCTTGTTCGGCCGCTTCAGTGAAAATAGCGTACACCGCTTTCTCTTGTTCACGTGCAATTTCTGCCATCTCAGGATCGTCTTCGCCACTGGTGAGTAGGCTGATGATGTTTTGTGTGCCTGAAAGGTGTAAGGCTTCATCACGTGCAATCAGTTTAATGACCTTGGCATTGCCCTCCATTAAGGAGCGTTCGGCAAAGGAGAAACTGCATGCAAACGAGACATAAAAGCGAATCGCTTCCAGCACATTGACCGAGACAATGGTTAAGAACAGTGCGGTTTTAATTTTTTTACGAAAGGCATCGTCCGCTGCCAAATCAATTCTTTTGGCGTACATTTTATTGGTTAAGGCGATCAGTTTGTCGTAAAACACGGTGACACTTTCGGCGCGTTTGGCAATCTCTTCATTGGTGACAATATCGTCAAAAATTACGGATGGATCAGCTACGATGTTACGAATAATATGCGTGTAAGAGCGACTGTGAATGGTCTCTGAAAACGCCCACGTTTCAATCCAAGTTTCCAGCTCGGGAATGGACACCAGCGGCAGTAAAGCCACATTAGGCGAACGGCCTTGCACCGAATCTAACAGGGTTTGGTATTTGAGATTACTGATGAAAATATGCTGTTCGTTATCAGGCAAATCGGCATATTCACCACGATCACTGGACAAGTCGATCTCTTCAGGCCGCCAAAAAAAACTCAGCTGTTTTTCAATGAGTTTTTCAAAAATAGGATATTTTTGTTGGTCATAACGCGCCACGTTTACATTTTGGCCAAAAAACATCGGCTCTTTGAGCGCGTTGTTTTTGGAACGGCAAAAAGTCGAGTAGGTGTGTTTGTTTTGGCAACTCATGAAAGTGTTCGTCCTGTTGTATCGTGCAAGTTCGCAATAATCTCGAGTGTTATTTTAGTCTATTTAAACTACTTTCGCTTCAAGTTCTTCCCAACGCTCAAATGCGGTTTCCAATTCACTCTCTTTCTCTTCCAGTGCTTTGAGCGTAGCTTGCACTTCATCGTCTGGATTGAGGTAAAAGTCAGAATCGCTGATCTGTTCGCTCAAGGTTTCCAGCTCCGCTTCAATTTTTTCCATTAATTCGGGTAGGGCATCGTACTCTCGTTGGTCGTTATAGCTTAGTTTGGCTTTATTTTTAGAGAGGGGGGGGGGAGTTTTTTTTGACGGCATTTTTTCAGCCGCGCTCAGAGCTTGTTTTTGCACCGTTTGATGCTCTGTTTTCACTTTTTTGGCAGTGTCCATCGTCGCCGCCGATCTAAATTGCGCGTATTTGGCAGGGCGTTGACGTAACCAATCGTCGTAACCGCCCACGTATTCATTGACCACGCCGGGTGCATCAAACACAATGGAGCTGGTGCAAACGTTGTTTAAAAAGGCACGGTCATGGCTCACAATCAATACCGTCCCTTGGTAGTTCATCACCAGCTCTTCCAGTAATTCTAAGGTTTCAATGTCCAAATCATTCGTGGGTTCATCTAATAACAACAGATTGGAAGGTTTGGCAAACACGCGTGCCAACAGCAAACGATTTCGTTCTCCACCCGAAAGGGCTTTAACGGGTTGGCGTGCGCGATCGGCGGAGAATAAGAAATCCGCGAGGTAACCAATAATGTGTTTTCGTTGGCCATTGATTTCAATGTAATCGCTTCCTTCAATGATACTTTCAGCCACGGCCTTGTTCTCATCCAGTTGGGCGCGATGTTGGTCAAAATAGGCGATTTCTAAGTTCGTGCCCAGCGTAATCTCACCCGAGTCAGGCGTAAGCTTGCCGAGCAGTAAGCGAATAAGGGTAGATTTACCACAGCCATTCTCACCAATAATACCAACTTTATCGTCACGCATAATCACGCCTGTAAAGTCTTGAATAATGGCCTTATTTGGAAAATTAAAGGTGACATTTTCTAGCTCAATGACCTGTTTACCTGATTTGTCTGCACGGTTGACTTGTAAATTGGCTTTGCC
>JAMOLY010000247.1 GCA_027068835.1 Thiomicrorhabdus sp.
AATGGACATGGTGAAGTCTATCTACCCTATGCACTACAGCGGAAATACCCCAACGCAGCAAAAGAGTGGGGCTGGCAGTATCTATTCCACAGTCAAGAAATCTCAAAAGATCCACGTTCAAAAAAGATGCGACGACATCATCTCCACGAATCAACCATCAATAGAGTATTAAAAAAAGCCAGAGAAAAAGCCGGAATATTTAAACACGGCAGCTGCCACGCACTGAGACACAGTTTTGCCACCCATCTACTAGAGGCAGGATATGACATTAGAACCGTACAAGAGCTATTAGGTCACAAAGATATTCGAACCACCATGATCTACACCCACGTACTACAGATGGGGGCTTCAGCAGTACGAAGCCCACTAGAAGCACTCGCACCCGGTGAAGTCATGGCTGCAGTACCCAACAGATATATTGGCATACAAAATATCCATCTCAGCCATGGTGAAAAACAGTGCGTGTAAAGACATCATTAAAGCCTGGGCAAAAAGGTACAAAAAAGTGGTGTGAAATCTACGGTGATCGGCTTATCACCGTCAGGTATCGCTATGATGAGAAAAAAAGGCGGCGCTTCACAACAGTCGAAATTATTGTCGGCGAAAGTGAATGGGTAAAACCAATCATTGAAAGCCCCAAACAACCAATCAAAAATAATTCTGACCGGCTAGGTATTTATGTGGCAAAGTACGAATCAAAAGTTCGCGACCAAGTAAAAGCCGCCGGTGGAATATGGCGCTCACGACAACAGCTATGGGAACTACCCTATGGACTGATAGTGCGGCTAGGCCTTGAGGATAGAATCATTGAAGAATAAGGTTTGTCTCACATATATAGGAACCTGTATATAGGCGCTTGAATGGTACATGTAAGTATTATTCTCTATATATAGAGACATTTGGCAGTAAGAGACTGCGGAATATTACATGTTAGCTTAAAAACAAAATATGTTACCTTTCTCATTATCACCTCCATCATTAATACTTGAGTCTATTGAAGAATGGCGTCAACTTGATCTTCGGAAGATGTCTGATGAAGATATTGATTCAGAATTTATTAATTTCCTCAATTCAATTGATCGGCACTGGGTAACTCAACAACCACCAGCTAAAGCTGGTGGGTTAGTATTAAGGACTAAAGTCCGGATACGGGTCATAAGACCCGTTTAGCCCTCCGTTCTAAAATTGTCATCACCTTTAGGCTCAAAGTGATGGTCT
>JAMOLY010000248.1 GCA_027068835.1 Thiomicrorhabdus sp.
AGCAACACGCCAAAACAAAATTAATGTAGACAGCTTAAATAGTTTGTCTGATGTGACAAGCTAAAAAGGATTAAGAAATGAGCAATGTAATTACACCAATATACATGGATTACTCAGCCACAACCCCAACAGATCAACGTGTTGCGGATAAAATGGCTCAGTATCTAACTGTCGATACTGCATTTGGTAATCCTGCATCAAGCAGTCATACCTTTGGTTGGGATGCGGATGATGCTGTTAAACAAGCGCGCCAAGACGTTGCTGATTTAATCAATGCTGATTCACGTGAAATCGTTTGGACCAGTGGTGCAACAGAATCTGATAACCTAGCGATTAAAGGTGCAGCGCATTTTAATACGCGCAAAGGTAAGCACATCATCACGATGAAAACAGAGCATAAAGCTGTTCTTGATACTTGCCGTCAGTTAGAGCGTGAAGGCTTTGAAGTGACTTACCTTGATCCTAAAGATGATGGTTTGTTAGACATTCAAGTTTTAAAAGATGCGATTCGTGAAGATACAACGGTTGTATCAATCATGCACGTGAACAACGAAATTGGTGTGATTCAAGATATTGCGGCAATCGGTGAGCTTTGTCGTGAAAACAAAATTGTATTTCATGTAGATGCAGCTCAAAGCGCGGGTAAAGTGCCCATCGATTTAGGTGAGCTTAAAGTTGACCTAATGAGTTTTTCTGCTCACAAAATTTATGGTCCAAAAGGTATTGGCGCATTGTATGTTCGCCGTAAGCCACGTATCCGCATCGAAGCGCAAATGCACGGTGGTGGACATGAGCGTGGTATGCGTTCAGGCACATTAGCAACCCACCAAATTGTTGGTATGGGCGAAGCTTTTAAAATTGCAAAAGAAGAAATGGCAACAGAAAATGACCGTTTGTTGATGATGCGTAATCGCCTTTACGACGGTTTTAAAGATATGGAAGAAGTGTATGTGAACGGTGACTTAGAGCAACGTATTGCAGGCAACCTAAACATCAGCTTTAACTATGTTGAAGGCGAAAGCTTAATGATGTCATTAAAAGGCATCGCGGTTTCTTCTGGTTCGGCTTGTACCAGTGCATCACTAGAGCCAAGTTATGTATTACGTGCGCTAGGGCGTAATGATGAATTAGCACATAGTTCGTTGCGTTTCACAATTGGTCGTTTTACAACGATAGAAGAAGTGGATTACGCGATTGAACAAACACGTGCGGC
>JAMOLY010000249.1 GCA_027068835.1 Thiomicrorhabdus sp.
GTACGTACCTTTTAATAAATTACAAGCAAGGGATTCAAATTCCCGAACCCCTAATAAAAATAAATAAAAGCGAAAAATCACCCCTTTTTCTCTAAGTTCGCATAAGCAGTCACTAACCACTTTGATCCCGCGTGGGTAAAGTGAACGTTAACACGCGCATGTTCACCACTGCCCTCCATGCTGACCACAACACCATCACCAAATTTTTGATGAAACACAGGGTCGCCAGCACTGAACCCTGTTTGATGTTCTGCCGCTAAGGCGGTTTGTAATTGCGCGTTCATATCGGTATACCCTGCGGCTCCGCCACCCAAGGTTGGGCTGGCCGACCCAGATAATCGTACAAATTCAAGGCAACTTTCAGGAATCTCTTTAATAAAACGCGAGGGCTTGGGGTAAAACTCAGAGCCATGCATTCTACGGCGATTGGCAAAGGTGATAATGAGCTGCTTCTCTGCGCGCGTCACACCCACGTACGCCAAACGTCGCTCCTCTTCTAACCGCTCGGGGTCTTCAAAGGTTCGTTGAGAGGGGAACAGTCCCTCTTCCACACCAATCATAAAGACCAGCGGAAACTCCAATCCCTTGGCGGCATGCAGTGTCATTAATTGTACCGACGACTCCCACTCGTCTGCTTGTTGCTCACCCGCTTCTAAGGCGGCCTGCGCTAAAAAGTCGGCCAGTGGGTGGTCGTATTGGGGGATTTGCAATAAAGTGCCGTCTTGCTGTGCTTGCGCTTCCACCCCTTCCATAATGACTTGTGCTTCGGAAGGCAGGTTATCCATTGTCGATTGTGCATTGCTTTGCTTAAATGAACTGGCGGCGTTAATCAATTCATCAATATTTTCAAGTCGCCCTTTGCCTTGTTCGGAGCTGTCTTTTTCAAAGTGCGCTTGCAATCCTGAACGTGTAATCACTTTCATCATTTGTGCTTCGAGTGACAGTCCCTTCACCTCTTCTGACAACGACTCAATGAATGAAAGAAATCCCTGAACTGCGGTTTTTGCCCGAGCAGTCAAGCCTTGTTCTACCGTTTTTTCTGCCGCTCGCCAAAGTGGAATTTGATGTTGTTTAGCAACCTGTCGAATGGTATCGGCGGTTTTTTGACCAATGCCACGCGGTGGATGGTTATACGCCCGCTCAAACGCAGCATCGTCCTCACGATTAGTAAGCAGTCTAAGGTAGCTCAATACATCTTTAATTTCGGCACGGTCATAAAATCGCAACCCGCCATACACTCGATAAGGTATATTTGCTTGCATCAATGCCTGCTCCATCACGCGCGACTGGGCATTGGAACGGTATAACACGGCAATGTCACTGCGTTCACCGCCTTGTTCACACCATGCTTCCATTTGATTACAGACATAACGCGCTTCGTCTATCTCATTAAAGGCTTCATACACTTTAATTAAGCTGCCCTCTTCGCCCGAGCTCCACAGTTCTTTGCCCATGCGTGAAGTATTGTGCGCAATCAAGGCATTTGCCGCGTTTAAAATAGTGCCTGTTGAGCGATAATTCTGCTCTAAACGCACGGTTTTAACCCGCGGAAATTCTGTTTCAAATTGGCGAATATTCTCAACCCTTGCGCCACGCCAGCCATAAATGGATTGGTCATCATCGCCCACCACAAAAAGCTTACTTCGGTCTCCCGCCAACACACTTAACCACGCGTATTGCAGACTATTGGTGTCTTGAAACTCATCCACTAAAATATGTTGATAACGCGCCTGATAATGCTGCAACACCGCAGGATTTTTAAGCCATAGTTCATGCGCTCTTAACAGCAACTCAGCAAAATCCACCAACCCAGAGCGTTGACATTGCGCCTCATACGCCCGATACACCTCCACCATTTTGGCAACAAATGGGTTGTAACCAATGTCAATATTATCAGGACGGCGACCTTCCTCTTTTTCACCGTTAATAAATGCTTGAACTTGCTTATGCGGCCACTGAGACTCCTCCAGTTCCATCGCCTTCAACAGGCGTTTAATCACCCGCTTTTGATCGTCCGAATCCAAAATTTGAAACGTTTGAGGCAATCCCACTTCTTGATAGTGTTGGCGCAACAGCCGATATGCAATGCCATGAAATGTTCCCATGGTGAGTCCCGCAGCCTTTTGGCCGACCAGTGCTTCAATACGACCCCGCATCTCATTCGAGGCTTTATTGGTAAAGGTAACCGCCAAAATATTATAGGGTGAAAACCCCATTACCTGAGTGAGCCATGCAATGCGGTGCACTAACACCCGTGTTTTACCACTGCCCGCGCCCGCTAAAATTAATGCGTGTGTATCTTCTGCCGTAACCGCCTCACGTTGTGCATCGTTTAGGTCGTCTAATATAAAGGAGATGTCCATGTATTGTATTCTTCGTTCATTTTTAAGCCCTATATCCTACAATGAAACCCCTTTCATTTGGAAAAATGCCATGATTTATATCAACCTTAATGCCTTAAAAATAATAAAATACACTAAAAAGTTTGCTATTTAAAAGTTATTAATGTAATAATTAGCGTATCAAATTAAAACTCAAAAATTAATCGTTTACACATACTCGTGTAACCGCAAAACTCAAGTAAAAAAAATCCCATACGACTCTAAGCCTCATTCTCTCTGCTCACTAAGAATATCAGAAAGGGTGTTTTGCTATTTCGTATAAACGTAAAATGTTTCATAGGAGAAACCATGATTTCAACAAGTGATGCTAATTTTGACACAGAAGTTCTACAATCCAATGTACCTGTTTTGGTTGATTTTTGGGCCGAATGGTGTGGACCTTGCAAAATGATCGCGCCTATTTTGGACGAAGTCGCAACCGAGTTTGAAGGCAAAGTAAAAATCGCCAAGCTCAACATTGATGAAAACCCAGCAACGCCACCAAAATTTGGGGTACGCGGTATTCCAACACTGATGTTATTCAAAAATGGCGAAGTCTCTGCTTCACACGTGGGTGCACTGTCCAAATCACAATTAAATACATTTTTAAACGACAATCTTTAATTTAACCCCCTTTCTCAGTGACCTCTTAAGTTTAAGAAAGTCACTGAGACATCGTGGGGATTAAACCCACGCTAACCCATACAACGTTAGCCTCCCTATTATTCACTCTCTACTCAAAATTCAAAACAAGAAACTCAAAATAACTTATGCGCTTACTCGATTTAAAAAAACAATCCGCAGCCTCTTTACTCGAACTTGCTTCCAGTATGGGACTCGACAACCTTGCACGTTTACGTAAACAAGACATTATTTATGCCATCTTAAAGGCTCACTCCAAAAAGGGGGAGGACATTTATGGCGAAGGGGCATTGGAAATATTGCCCGATGGATTTGGCTTTTTACGTTCTGCCGATGGTTCCTACTTAGCGGGTCCCGATGATCTTTATGTATCACCCAATCAAATTAGACGATTTGGCTTGCGTAAAGGCGACACCATTCAGGGAAAAATTCGCCCACCCAAAGACAGTGAGCGTTATTTTGCGTTATTAAAAGTAGAGACCATCAACTACGAACACCCCGATGTTGCACGTAAAAAAATTGCGTTTGAAAACTTAACCCCATTGCACCCAGATGAACGTTTAATTATGGAAGTGGGTAATGGCAGCAGCGAAGACATTGCACCCCGCATCATTGATATTGCCGCCCCCTTTGGTAAAGGACAGCGTGGTTTAATTGTTGCTCCTCCTAAATCGGGGAAAACCGTTATTTTGCAACAAATGGCACAGTCCATTGCAGAGAACTACCCTGATGCCTACTTAATCGTTTTGCTGATTGATGAGCGCCCAGAAGAAGTGACCGAGATGCAACGTACCGTTAAAGGCGAGGTAATTTCCTCTACCTTTGATGAGCCTGCAACTCGTCACGTGCAAGTCGCAGAAATGGTCATCGAAAAAGCCAAACGCTTGGTGGAACATAAAAAAGATGTCATTATTTTATTAGATTCCCTCACCCGTTTAGCGCGTGCTTACAACACCGTTGTACCGTCCTCAGGTAAGATTTTAACAGGGGGAGTGGATGCCAATGCACTGCATCGTCCTAAACGATTCTTTGGTGCCGCACGTAATATTGAAGAAGGCGGTTCATTGACCATTATTGCCACTGCCTTAGTCGAAACTGGCTCTAAAATGGACGAAGTAATTTTTGAAGAGTTTAAAGGAACAGGGAACATGGAACTTCACCTATCCCGTTCCATTGCCGAAAAACGCACCTTCCCTGCCATTAACATCACCAAATCGGGAACACGTAAAGAAGAGTTGCTCACTACACAAGAGGAGCTTAAAAATATTTGGATATTGCGTCGTTTCTTACAAACACTCAATGAAATTGAAGCCATCGAAACCCTCATTGATCAAATGAAACTAAGCAAAACAAATATTTCACTGTTTGAAGCGATGAAACGCTAAAATAGGCTTGCAATTATATTTTAAATCCATATAATTCCATTCCTTTACAGAATTAACTAATTAATTGGGCCGTCATTATGCAAGCAGACATTCATCCAACGTATCAAGATGTAGTTTTCCAAGATATTTCAACTGGTGAAACATTTCTTACTCGTTCTACTATTACAAAAACTTCTGGCGAAACGATTACTCTAGACGGTAACGACTACCCAGTTGTTCGTGTTGAAGTTTCAAGCGCTTCACACCCTTTCTACACAGGTAAACAAACACTTGTGGATACTGAAGGACGTGTTGAGAAGTTCAAGCAGAAATACGGAAAAAGATAAGTACCCACCGCACTTTTTTAGCGCGTTGGATTATCTTCTTAAAAAAGCACCATTCGTTTTTAACGAATGGTGCTTTTTTTATTCCCCCCCCTTCATTCCTTTCAAACGTATTTTCTCTCTAGGAAGAGGGGCATTGTATTCTGAACAAAAGTCATTACAATCAGAGCTATGCTAAAAATAACTCGCCCCCTCTTCTTACTCACCTTACTGCTCTCTGCCTCAGCTTTCAGTACGCTAAGCACTAGTGCACCAAAACAAAACTGCTCATCGGATGATGTTCAGCTCTGGACCAAAGCCACCTACGCCACCAGCGGCAGCGATCTTGTCATTCAGGGCAAGCGCGTACGTTTAATTGGCCTTTACAGCCCACAACGTGAAAAAAAACAAAAATTTAACACCCCAGGCCAACCCCTAGCAAAAGAAGCGCAACTTTTTTTAAATAAACTGCTCGCCAATAATGACTTAGAAGTGGGCGTAGAATACGACACCACCAAAATAGATGAAGGCGGGCGACAATTGGTACACCTCTATTTAAAAGACGGCACCAGCGTACAACAGAAAATACTCGAAAGTGGTTTTGCCATCAATCGCCCCGCACACAGTAATCATAAATACGCCAAATGTTATTTTAAAGCCGAGCAAACCGCACGAGAGGGAAAATATCAACTGTGGGATTATCTCGAAAAACACCCCGATAGCCACTTTCCATTGGTAAAAAGTAGCGAACTCACTTCGCAAGACACTGGCTACCGAATCATTCAAGGCAAGGTGCTCAAAGTCATGAAAAGCTCCACCAATATCATTATTAATATGGACACCACAGGCATTCGTATTCCCAAAAAGCACTGGGATAAATTTGACTATAATAAAATCAAGCAACTCAAAGGCAAAACCATCGAAGTACGAGGCTTGGCTTATCTTTATAAAAGCGTGATGTTTGTCATTATTAAAGAATCCGCTGCCATTGATGCGTTTAACCCGCTCAATCCCCCCTAAAATTCTTAAACTCAAATTCCCAGATAACAAAATACGTTTAGTAACACAGACCCTTGATGCGCCTAGTAAATTCAAAAAAGAACGCATCACCGATAAGGTGATACTGTCTTCTTGAAATTCACTATGCACATCAATTACTTGCACTCTAATTCGCATTTCTATCTGGGAATTTGGGTTAAAAAAACTCAAATACGCACTTTTTAGTGTTCGCCATGCCTGATTTCCGCTAGAATAGTTCCACTATTTTTTAAAATCAAAAAAGGCATTCAACATGGCTGAGTTACAAAACGATCGTTTTTTACGTGCACTTCTTAGAGAACCTGTAGACCGCACCCCTGTTTGGATGATGAGACAAGCGGGACGCTATCTTCCAGAGTACCGCGCAACACGTGCTGTAGCGGGTTCGTTTATGGATTTATGCCGCAATAAAGAGCTGGCCAGTGAAGTTACCTTACAGCCCTTAGAGCGTTTTCCTTTAGATGCCGCGATTTTGTTTTCAGACATTTTAACCATTCCTGACGCAATGGGTCTTGGACTGCGCTTTGAAACGGGTGAAGGCCCTGTTTTTGATAA
>JAMOLY010000250.1 GCA_027068835.1 Thiomicrorhabdus sp.
TTCTGGATCTGTAATGGGCAACACGGCAACAAGCTCTGCGCCGTTTAATCGGGCAAAAATACTGTTACGGTGATGTAAGTTAACCTGCAATGATTCCGACAATGATTTTATAAATTTATTGCCAGTAATGTAGCCATAATGCTCATTAATCTCTTTCAAATTTTGTATGCGTAATAGGCAAATTGTACCTGCTGCAGACTCATCGGTTGGATCGAGTAGGCTGTCTAAAAGCATCTCAAAGTGTCGCCGATTGTGAAGCTCTGTAACAGGGTCTTGATAGGCCATTTTTTGTAATTTTTCTGCAGTATTGGCATCGCGTTCAAAGACAGTTTTGAGTTTTTCTACCATGGTATTCATTGCGCAGGACACTTTACGAAACTCAGCGGTTTTAGGAAGTTTTTCTTGTATCAAGTACTCTTTTTTTACAATCGCTTGGGCTTGTTCTTCCATTCTTTTGAGAGGAGAGAGCATGATTTTAAGGGCGTAAATAACAACGATAATGGCTAGAACGGCTAACAGAGTAAACCAAGAGAGAATGCTTAAGGCTGAATTCCATAGTTCTGTATAGGCGTAACCTGTGTGACTGGTGACGGAAAGTGTTCCAACGGGAACCCAGCCAGCTTGAACTAAGGATTCTGCGACGGGTGCAGAAAGCTTAATCGTTTGTATAAAAAGATCAGGGATATTGTCCATTTTTTTAGGGTTTGAACGTTGGTAAAGTATTTGATTTTCGGTATTGGTTAAGGTGATATTTGCATAATAACCTCGATCAAATACGGCATTAATCATCGTTTCCATGCTGGATATGTCGCTCGGGTCTGCAAGGGAGCTAAGAGAAAGCCCTAAAGACGTTGCCGTGTCTTGTGCATGGGCGCTTAATTGCGCTTGTAAAAAATGCTTGGTATTGTTTAGATTTAAAATAAACGTACCGATCAATAGAATCATGAGCAGTGATGTGATAAAAAAAACGATTTGTTTATTTAAACTCATGAAGGTTGTTCCTTTTGACTGTTATTTTAGCCATTATAGTTTAGGACGGCTATTGCGTTTTAAGCCGTTCGAGTAAATTATTCCAAGCTTTTAATTTTTTAGTTCCGCCCGAGACGGAACGCCCTTTTCCACGCTGCTTCGCAAGCCAAAGGCCATCCCCGTTAAAACTGTAGATAGGGACTAGATCACTACGTTTTGTGGCCTCTAAAATCCGTTTGTTAATGTTATCTAAAACGAGTGGGATGGATTGTGGCGTTTTAAAATAAGTGAGAACCATGTGCGCTTGATTTAAACGGATGGCCTTAACGTAGGTAAGGTACAGTTTTTTTTCAGAGACCCCTAGCGCCTTAAGGGTAAAATATTTGGCGATGGTGTAGTCTTCGCAGTCCCCAGCATCGGTTGAAAGCATTTCAATTGGAGTCGCCCAGTAGTCAGTTTGTTTCCAATGATCAATGTCAGAAATAAAACGTACTTCATTAAAAAAGTCATTTACATTTCTAAGTTGCACGGATTCTGGTTGATTAATGTTATCGTTTATCAGTTGTTGCCAAGCTTCAAGACGTCTTCCAGCGAATAGGCCATATTTTTGTATCGCATTTTGAATCTCTTGCTTTGAGACAATATTGGGGGGGGGAGTCGCTTTTGCACCACTTAACGCTAGGGTTAGTGTAACGCACAAAAAAACTCCCACGAACCCTAATAACTGCTTCATTTGAAGAAGTCTATCTAAGGAGGGGAGTAAAGGCAACTGATATCCTTTAAGTTTTGTTTAAAAAAGTAAAGGAGATCAATTTGTATTATACAAAATACTTATTTTGGTATCATTTCTGAGGGTAACGTTAGTGTTGCATCAGCAGGTAGCTCATCGAGCGTAATCACTTTTAGTTCAATACGACGGTTTGTTTGCTTTCCTTCTTCACTGGTATTGCTGGCAATTGGTTGGTCTTCGCCATAGCCATTAATGTATACCTTTTGCTCAATATGTCCTAATTCATCAATGATAAACTGTTTTGCACTGTTTGCTCGGCGCCAAGAGAGGCGAAGGTTTAAGTCTTCAGGAGCCGTATAATCCGTGTGTCCTGTAATTAAGACCACTTCACCTTCTTTTAAATTACTTAATAGTGCGGCATCTTTTCTTAAAATAGGTCTTTGACTTTCTTGAATATCATGTGCGAATGATTGGAAAATAATATTGGTTAAAACATACTCGTGAGGTTCGCAACCGTGTCGGTTTACGGCACCATTCAGAGGTGTATCAAGGCATTCGTCAAATTTGTCATTGACTAAATCTTGATCGGTATCAATAAACTCGCATCCATGAGCATCTACGGAGACGCCTCTAGGCGTTTCAGGGCATTTATCCTTACTGTTCGGTACGCCATCACCATCATCGTCCAGTTCGCATCCTACGCTGTTTACAAACGCATCAGGTGCAGAATTTGGGCATTGATCAATGCGGTTGACAACACCATCTTTGTCATCATCCAATTCACATCCATGCTGATCAACCGGGACACCAAACATCGTGTTGAGGCAGTGATCGTATTGGTCACCAACCCCATCTTGATCCAAATCTTGATAGTAAGTCGTTGTTTTTTCTACATCATGGCTTGTTATGCTTTCTATAGCATGTGTTAATATGCCATTTTCATCTTGGGCATAAGACGGCAAGGAAAGTCCAGCGGAAAGTAGGCTACTGGTTATAAGGGCTATTTTAATTTTTTTCATAAACTGCTCTGATTTGGGTTTTGAACGAATTTGTTTTGCTTAGAATTAAATTTAATAAAAACTTGGCTTTAATCATACACGATTTTTAATTTATGGTAGGGAATACTACTCAATTTTGCAGAAGAAATCATCTCTTTAGATTGTTTTTTTGAAATGTTTTTTTTATAGTGCCCGTTTGAGCGCCTCTAAAAGTTGTGGGTTACTTAGTTTAACAGGATTCCCTAACATACTGCCACTTCGACAATTCTCAATGACTTGGTGTAAATTATGAGCAGTTAATCCATACTCGGCTAAGCCATTAGGGGCGTATTGTTGAGTTAAGTTATTCAGGGATTTAATTAGTGTGTGTAAGGTAAATGTGCTGGTTTGTGTTTGGTCGGGTGCCAGTAATGCACTGATTTTTTGATACTTTGCTAAACACTGTTCGGCTTCAGCACATTTTGCTTTGAGTAAGGTTTCAATGTTCATTTGAGTAATGGGCGCTAATAACCGAGCACAAACAATGCCATGCGGGGCTTTAAAAAAAGCACCAATTGGCCCTGCTAACCCATGTACCGCGCCTAACCCAGCATTGGCCAAGGTTATGCCAGATAAAGAGGCCGCAAGTATCAAATTACTATAGCCCTCTTGTTGAGAGGTTTTATTAGAACTGTCTATTTTTTCAAACGCACCCTGAAACAGAGTCATCCCTTGCCATGCCAGTGCATCGGTCATGGGGTTACTTTTTAAGGTGGTATAAGACTCTAATAACTGTGTAAAGGCATCCAATCCAGTGGCGTACAGCGTCTCTTTGGGGCAGGTTTTGAGCAGTTCAGGGTCGAGCCAAACGTGTTTTGCCAGTAACTTATCATCTCGAAACGACTTTTTAAAGTGCCCTAGTTTGGATAAAACGGCGTTTTTGGTGGTTTCACTGCCCGTTCCAGCGGTGGTAGGGATGGCAATAAATGGGCAAGTGTTTACGTTGAAAGGCTTTCCGAGTCCAACGCCCTCTAAATAATCCATGACCGAGGTTTGGCTGGGAATCAGTCCCGCAATGGCTTTGGTGGCATCGAGCACACTGCCGCCACCGAGTCCAATCACCGCTTGGGTATTAATATGACATTGCTGTACGATTTCATCCACCTGTTCGGGAGAGGGTTCGCCAGACACAATGAAGTGTTGCACGGGAATGTTTTGGGTGTGTAATTTATTGAGTAACTCGTGACCAAAGTAGCCT
The DNA here is from genome assembly GCA_027068835.1 of Thiomicrorhabdus sp. GTDB lineage: Bacteria > Pseudomonadota > Gammaproteobacteria > Thiomicrospirales > Thiomicrospiraceae > Thiomicrorhabdus. Next base: position 3,935 of record JAMOLY010000250.1, read on the forward strand.
TGCTTGGCCAGTGTTTTGCCTGTAATAAGGACGACTTTTTTGGAAAAGTTCTGGATTAAGAATTCAATGAGTTGTTGGCGAATGCCCCAGCCAAAATGAATGGCAGGCATGGGGGCAAATTCAAAAGGGGCGATAGGGCTTGATGGTGTTGGCATATTTTACTCGTCAGTCTTTTTTCAAAAAGGATTTTAAATTGGCAATATGGGCATTGCCCTCTTCAAGTTGCTCTTCTTTACTCACCACTTGGCCGGGCTTGCCCTCCCATTTTAAGGCCTCATCAGGAAGCTCGCCTAAAAAACGGCTGGGCTCACAGGCCATGTCTTCGCCGTATTTTCGACGTTTAGTGGCGTAGGTCATGGTCATGGTGCGTTGCGCACGGGTGATGCCCACGTAAGCCAAACGTCGCTCTTCCTCCAGTCCGGGGGATTCCATGTTTTGTTTATGGGGAAGCATCTCCTCTTCCATGCCAATCAGAAATACGTGTGGAAACTCTAAGCCTTTGGAGGCGTGTAAGGTCATTAAACTGACCATGTCGTGTTTTTGATCGGACTCATTGCGCTCCATCATGTCCATTAACATCATGTGCGTCACAATGGTTTCGAGTTTTTTCTCTTCGCCGTCTTCTTCTTTGGCTTTGTTGACAATGCGCTCAATCCAAGTGACCAGTTCACGAATGTTATTGATGCGTTTTTCAGCCGCTTTGGGGGTGCTGGAATTTTCATGAATCCAGCTGTCGTAATCAATGTTTTCAATGAAACGACGAATAAAGGTGGTGACCTCTTCTCCCGCAGCGGCTTGCGCCTCTTTTGCCCAACTGAGCAATTGCTCACCAAAAAACTGCACTCGCTTTAACGCTTTTTCAGACAAAATCGTGGTGAGACCGAACTCCTGAGTGGCATCAAACAGACTGATTTCACGCCCAGTGGCGTAAGTGGCCAGTTTTTCTAAGGTGGAAGCCCCTATCTCTCTTCTTGGTGTATTCACAATACGCAAAAAGGCCGCGTCGTCATCGGGGTTCACAATTAATCGCAAGTAAGCCATGATGTCTTTGATTTCGGCGTGGTCAAAAAAGGACTTACCGCCTGAAATGACATATTGAATATTTTGCTCTCGTAACGCACGTTCGATCAGACGAGACTGATGGTTGCCTCGGTACAAAACGGCATAGTCGCTATTTTTACTGCGAGTTTTAAATTTATGCACAATGATTTCAGAGACCACACGTTCCGCTTCTTGATTTTCATTGGCGCAGGCAATCACTCTTAACGGATCACCTTGCCCCATGTCACTCCAGAGTTTTTTCTCAAAAAGGTGCGGGTTATTCGATATGAGTTGGTTGGCACTTTGTAAAATACGATTACTGGAGCGATAGTTTTGTTCGAGTTTAATCAATTTAAGTGCTGGAAAATCTTCTTGCAGTAACGCCAAGTTTTCAGGCTGCGCGCCACGCCATGCGTAAATGGATTGGTCGTCATCACCTACCACGGTAAATCGCGCTTGAACCCCCACAAGGTATTTAACCAGTGCGTATTGTGAGGCGTTGGTGTCTTGGTATTCGTCCACTAATAAATAACGTACTTTATTTTGCCACTTTTCAAGGGCTTCTGGATTTTCACTAAACAGCTTAACGGGCAAACCAATCAAATCATCAAAATCCACCGCGTTGTAGGCGTGAAGTTGTTTTTGATAGGCTTGATATAAAATGGCTCGCGCTTGTTGTTGGGCATCTTCGGCTTGTTCCAATGCTTGCTCGGGTGAAATGCGATCATTTTTCCAGCCCGAAATATCCCACTGAACGCCATCAAGTACTTCGGGATCAATGGTTTGTTTGAGCATTAACTCTTTTAAAATGTGTCCGCTGTCGGCGGCATCCATAATGGAAAAGTTCGACTTGTAGTCCAGCGCTTTGTACTCTTGGCGAATGATGTTTAGCCCTAAGTTATGAAAGGTCGAGACATTTAAGCCCTTCGCATTTTCATTTTTGAGGAGCTTGCTAACGCGTTCTTTCATCTCTTTGGCCGATTTGTTGGTAAACGTCAGGGCATAAATATTGTGAGCTTTTAGGTCGCATTTTCGGATTAAATAGGCGATTTTTTCGGTAATTACGCGTGTTTTACCGGAGCCGGCACCCGCTAAAACAAGGGCAGGGGTTTCGATGTGTAATACGGCTTCACGTTGTCGATCATTAAGGCTGTGCATGTGGGATATAGGCTACCAGTTTTCAAAAAGGGTGAGAATAAGAAGGTACAATATGATAATTCAAAAACGCATCAATTACTTTAGGAATTCAGTATCGTGGCCACAATTGACGAACTTAAAAAAGATTTACAAATTCAAACTGAGCTTATGGGTGTACCACTTACCT